>CAZVDA010000018.1:0-17845 GCA_964625365.1 uncultured Thiopseudomonas sp.
TACAGGGTAAACAGGTGCGAACTGTCAGCATCCTTGGCCTCACCCGGCAACCGGGAATCGGTCACGATGCGGGCAATGGCGGCCTTCAGCTCTTTGCTGGAAGCGAACAACGGAATGGTGTTGTCGTAGCTTTTCGACATCTTGCGGCCATCCAGCCCCGGCAGGGTGGCGACTTCCTCGGCAATCTCGGCTTCGGGCAGCACAAAGAAGTCACGGCCCTGGCCAAACAGGTGGTTGAAACGCTGGCCAATGTCGCGGGCCATTTCCACATGCTGGATCTGGTCACGGCCCACCGGCACCCGGTGGGCGTTGAACATCAGGATGTCGGCCGCCATCAGCACCGGATAGCTGAACAGGCCCATGCTGATGCCGGCATCCGGGTCTTCACCGGCTTCAGTGTTCTGGTCCACCGCTGCCTTGTAGGCATGGGCACGGTTGAGCAACCCCTTGGCCGCTACGCAGGTCAGCAGCCAGGTCAGCTCGGGAATTTCCGGAATATCGGACTGGCGATAAAAAGTGGCCCGTTCCGGATCCAGACCGCCGGCCAGCCAGGTGGCGGCAATTTCCAGCCGCGACTGTTGAATGCGGGCCGGATCATCGCACTTGATCAGCGCGTGGTAATCGGCCAGAAAGTAAAAGGACTCCACATCCGCCGACAGGCTGGCCGCGATGGCCGGACGAATGGCACCGGCGTAGTTGCCCAGGTGCGGGGTGCCAGTGGTGGTTATGCCGGTTAGAACTCGTTTTTTCATCAGATTGTCCATCAACTAAAAATATTTACCCCGAGCCGCGCTACCGCCAACAGAAGCCTCGCGGGGCAAGCCCGCTCGTACAGGCAACACCCACCCTGTAGGAGCAGGCTCGTCCTGCGACCAAATTCAGCCAGCGTTTCTAGCTGTCGGCTCAGTATCAAACACATGCCGCAAAACGGCTTCTTTCAGCTCGACCAGCTTGCCATGGAAAAAATGGCCACTGTCGGCAATGCGCACCAGCTGCAGCGGACGCTGTTGTGCCTGCGCCCAGTCGTACACCTGCTGCGGGTCAATCACTTCGTCCTGTTCCGGCTGGATGACCGTCAACCGGCCCTGCCCGGCGAGCCAGTGCGGGCTGACCAGACGGATAACAGCGGGCGCAGCCAGGCAGATCTGCACTGCCGGCTCGCCGCGCAGTTCCAGACGGCCCGACAGGCTGGCCGCGACAAAACCGCCAAAGGAAAAACCAAACAGGTACACCGGCAGACCGGGGTGGCGTTCCTGCAGCCAGGCCAGCGCGGCTTCGGCGTCATCAACCTCGCCGCTGGCCATATCGTGCTCGCCTTCGCTGTTGCCGGTGCCACGGTAGTTGAAGCGCAGCGTGGCCAGGCCCTGGTCACGGGCAGTGCGCTGCAACGTAGATACGACTTTATTAAGCATGGTGCCACCCTGCTGTGGATTGGGATGACACAGCAAAGCCACGCCCTGCGCACCTTCAGTTGCCAGGTACATGGCCTCCAGTGCGCCTGCCGGCCCTGGAATCTGCACCCGCTGTTCTCGTACCAACACGCTCTGCTCCACACCCCGCAGGGTCGTTTTGTCTGATTGCAAAAAATGGCCGGCTGGCCAATAGTGGGACCTGTTGCCGGTACACGCTGGCCGGCTTTGCGTTATCCTAGACCCGCACAAGCCCCGGCCCGCTTCCGGGCTCCAGTTGATCACCCGAAAGAGGATACTCCGTGGACAATTCCATTCCCGTCTGGCTGCTGCCACTGTTGAGCTTTGCTGTTGGCGTTATCGCCACCCTGCTGATTTCCCGCATGATGCGCAGCGAGGCGTCAGACACGCCCGACAAGCGCATCAACGATCTGCAAAAGCGTTTCGACAGTTACCAGGACGAAGTGGTCGCACACTTTAGCACGACCGCCGAACTGGTCAACAAACTGACCGAAAACTACCAGAACGTACAGGAACACCTGCTGCAATCTGCCGAGCGCCTGGCCCTGGACGAGGCCACCCGCCAGCGTCTGCTCAACAGCCTGGTTGACACCCGTGCCCTGGAACATGCCCGGCAGGCACCTGTGACCGCACCCGAGCCTGCAGCTACTCCTGCTCCCGCTCCAGCGGAGCAGGCCGCAGCAAGCGAACCCGACACCATTCCCGAGCCGCCGCGCGACTATGCCAGCAAGGAAGAAGGCGAAGTCGGTACCCTTGACGCCAGTTACGGTCTGAAAAAAGACTGACCCGCTGGCCGCGCCGCGTCCCTATTGCTGGGGGCTGGCAATTACCGGACGCATGCCGACCTCGGCATGCACCGTCAGCACCCGGTCGCGGCGCAGTACTTCCAGCACCATCGGCTCGCCCGGTGTCATGTTGGCCACCTGATTCATCGAGCTGCGGCCATCCAGCGCCGGCTGGCCGGCAATCGACAGGATCACGTCTCCCGGCTGCAAACCGGCTCCGGCAGCCGGTCCGTCACGTAAAACGCCCGCCACCAGAATGCCGGGGCGCCCTCCCAGACCGAAGCTTTCCGCCAGCTCGGGCGTCAGTGCCTGCACTTCAAGGCCCAGCCAGCCGCGAATCACCTGTCCATGCTCGATGATGGACGCCATTACGCTTTGCGCCAGCTTGACCGGGATGGCAAAGCCGATGCCCTGCGAGCCGCCACTGCGGGAAAAAATCGCGGTATTGATGCCCAGCAACTGCCCCCGCGCATCCACCAGTGCACCGCCCGAATTGCCGGGGTTAATGGCCGCATCGGTCTGAATAAAATCCTCGTAGGTATTGATGCCCAGCTGGTTGCGCCCCGTGGCACTGACAATGCCCATGGTAACCGTCTGCCCGACACCAAAGGGATTGCCAATCGCCAGCGCTACATCGCCAATCTGCACCTGGTCGGACTGGCCGGCGCTGATCACCGGCAAGTCCGGCAGGTCGATTTTCAGCACCGCCAGATCCGTCTCCGGATCGCTGCCGATCAGCCGGGCCAGTGTTTCACGGCCATCCTTGAGCGCCACCACAATCTGCTCGGCACCGGCTATCACATGGTTATTGGTCAGCAAATAACCCTGGTCACTCATAATCACTGCCGAGCCGAGGCTGGACTCAAGCCGTTGCTGCTGGGGCAGGCTGTCACCAAAAAAATGCCGCAGTGACGGATCGGAAAGCAACGGGTGAATCGGTTCGGCTGCCGCCACGGTGCTATACAGGTTGACCACCGCAGGCGAGGCACGGCTGACCGCTATCGAATAGGATACAGGCCCGGTAGCGCCCGCCGGCGCATTGCCGGAAGCTCCCGTGCCGGATGGCAATCCGGTCAGCGCCGGAAACCAGGCCATGATGACCAGTGCGGCCAGTATTCCGGCCAGCACCGGCCAGCCCAGCTGTCGCAACCGCTCATTCATACACGCCCCCGCACATCGCCACCGAAAACAGGCCGGCATTATAAGTCCCCCGTCATGCCGGCACCAAAGCCTGCGGCAAAAAATTGCCCAAAACAGGCATAATGCAGCAAAGCCCTGTTAAGGAATCCTTATGAACATCAGCACCACCGCCCTGGTCAGCGCCCTGGACCAGTATCTGGATAGCGCCGCCATCAACGACTACTGCCCCAACGGCCTGCAAGTGGAAGGCCGGCCACACATCTGCCGCATTGTGTCCGGCGTCACCGCCAGTCAGGCACTGATTGATGCCGCGATTGAGCAACAAGCCGACGCCATCCTCGTCCATCATGGTTACTTCTGGAAGGGCGAAAACCCGGTGGTCTGCGGCATGAAGCAGCGCCGCCTGAAGAGCCTGCTGACCCACGACATCAACCTGATTGCCTACCACCTGCCGCTGGACATCCACCCCGAGGTGGGCAATAACGCACAGCTGGCGCAAAAACTGGGCCTGCGCATCACCGGCCCACTGCAGGCCGGCAATCCAAAAAGCGTCGGCCTGACTGGTGAACTGGACAAGGCCCTGAGCACCGCCGACCTGGCCCGCCATATCGGGCAGGTGCTGGGCCGCACGCCCATGGTGATTGACGCCGGCAAACCGGTTCGCACCCTCGGCTGGTGCACCGGTGGCGCACAAAGCTATATCGACCACGCCATCGCCGCCGGCGTGGATGCCTTCATTACCGGCGAAATTTCCGAGCACAGCACCCACAGCGCGCTGGAAAACGGCATCAGCTACTTTGCCGCCGGCCACCACGCCACCGAACGCTACGGCGTGCAGGCGCTGGGCGACTGGATTGCCCGCACCTTCGGCATTGAGCACCAGTACATCGAATGTCCCAATCCCGTGTAATGCAGCGCGCTGCCTGCTCTTTTCTCTTGCAGGCAGCGCCATATCCTAATTCAATTTTAGTCTAGCTTTCCTGTTGGTTATAACAGCATCCCGCGATAAAGTGCCCCGCACACACTGAACCCTGCTGTGAGCCGAGCATGACCGACACCCTGACCCACCTGAAACAACTGGAAGCGGAAAGCATCCATATCATCCGTGAAGTGGCCGCCGAGTTTGATAACCCGGTGATGCTGTATTCCATTGGCAAGGATTCGGCGGTGATGCTGCATCTGGCGCGCAAGGCGTTTTATCCGGGCAAGTTGCCGTTTCCGGTTATGCATGTGGATACGCGCTGGAAGTTTCAGGAAATGTACAGCTTTCGCGACCGCATGGTGCAGGACTATGAGCTGAATTTGCTCACCCACATCAACCCCGACGGCATCGCGCAGGATATCAATCCCTTTGTGCATGGCAGCGCCCGCCACACCGACATCATGAAAACCGAAGGCTTGAAACAGGCGCTGGACAAGCATGGTTTTGATGCGGCCTTTGGCGGTGCGCGGCGTGACGAGGAAAAATCCCGTGCCAAGGAACGGGTGTATTCGTTCCGCGACAGCAAGCACCGCTGGGACCCGAAAAACCAGCGCCCCGAACTATGGAATATCTACAACGGCAAGATTAATCAGGGCGAGTCGATCCGCGTGTTCCCGCTGTCCAACTGGACCGAACTGGATATCTGGCAGTACATCTATTTAGAGCAGATTCCGATTGTGCCGCTGTACTTTGCCGCCGAGCGCCAGGTGATCGAACGTGACGGCACGCTGATTCTGATTGATGACGAGCGCATTCTTGAGCACCTGAGTGACGAGGAAAAAGCCCGTATCCAGACCAAAAGCGTGCGCTTCCGTACTCTGGGCTGTTATCCATTGACTGGTGCGGTGGAGTCCACCGCCACCACCCTGCCGGAGATTATTCAGGAGATGCTGCTGACGCGCACGTCTGAACGCCAGGGGCGGGTGATTGACCACGACGGTGCGGGGTCGATGGAAGAGAAGAAACGGCAGGGGTATTTTTAGTTTTTTTGTTTTGCGGGTGTCGGGTCGGGGTGGTGTCTATGCTGCCGCTACGTTTCGGCACCGAAGCAAGCTTCGGCACCTCACTGATGCGTTGCACAGACACCACCCCGACCCAAATACACCGCGTACTTCGGGAGGGAATGGCCCGCCTGCGGCGGGCTGCTGTCGCCGTGTATGACGAGATAACTTATATGTTGAGGAAGTACCGGATAAATTGATGAGCCCGAAAAAGCAGCCATCTAGAGATCTTGTCATGCTGCGCGTAGTCGCAGCATCCATGGATTCTGCGACTCGCTACGCTCGCGCAGAATGACAGGTTGCAGTTTTATCCAGTATTTGGGTGCCATGTTTGCGCGTGTGGCACACACGCAGCGATGCGCAGCATCGCCACCTTCCTCCCCAAGAAAGTGTGCGCCGCCACACCCGGAAAAGAACCTGCAGCAGGCACAAAGTTTCAGAACCGGCGGGCAGGCAGTTGTAAAGCGTGGGCGGCACGGATGCCGCCCTTGAGCCTACAGGGATGTATTCACGGCGTCTTTACAACTGCCTGACCGGCGGTAAGGCACACCAAAACGAACAGCCACCAGAAAGCACACAAAAGAGAAAAATTATGAGTCATCAATCCGATCTAATCAGCCAGGACATTGAAGCCTATCTGGCGCAGCACGAGCGCAAGGAGCTGTTGCGCTTTCTGACCTGCGGCAACGTTGACGACGGCAAGAGCACGCTGATTGGCCGTCTGCTGCATGACTCCAAGATGATTTACGAAGACCATCTGGCCGCCATTACCCGCGATTCCAAGAAAAGCGGCACCACCGGCGACGAGGTGGATCTGGCGCTGCTGGTCGATGGCTTGCAGGCCGAACGCGAACAGGGCATTACCATTGATGTGGCCTACCGCTATTTCAGCACCGCCAAGCGCAAGTTCATCATTGCCGACACCCCCGGCCACGAGCAGTACACGCGTAATATGGCCACCGGCGCGTCCACCTGTGATCTGGCGATTATTCTGGTCGATGCGCGCAAGGGGCTGCAAAACCAGACCCGCCGCCACAGCTATATCGCTTCCCTGCTGGGTATTCGCCATCTGGTGGTGGCGATCAACAAGATGGATCTGGTCGATTATTCCCAACAGCGTTTTGACCAGATTCGCGCCGATTATCTGCAATTTGCCGCCAATCTGGGCGTAAACGAGCAGCGTCTGCATTTTGTGCCGCTGTCGGCGCTCAAAGGCGACAACGTGGTCAACGTCAGCGAATACACGCCCTGGTATCAGGGTTCAACCCTGATGCAACTGCTGGAAAGCGTGGATATCAGCCCTGCCCCCGCGCAGGAGGCACTGCGTTTTCCGGTGCAGTATGTCAACCGCCCCAACCTGAACTTCCGTGGTTTTGCCGGCACTCTGGCCAGTGGTCAGGTGCGTAAAGGCGATGCCATCAAGGTGTTGCCTAGCGGCACGACCAGCAAGGTCAAATCCATTGTCACCTTTGACGGCGAGCTGGATCGGGCGATTGCCGGACAGGCGATCACCCTGACGCTGGAAGATGAAATCGATATTTCCCGTGGCGATTTGCTGGTACACGAGCACAGCCAGCCGCTGGTAACTGACCGCGTGGAGGCCACGCTGGTGTGGCTGGGCGAGGAGCCGTTGCTGCCGGGCAAGCGTTACGATATCAAACGCGCTACCAGCCATATTCCCGGTACGGTAGCCGAGATTCTCCAGCGCATTGACGTAAACACATTGGATAAAGCGCCCGCCAGCCAGTTGCAGCTCAACGAAGTAGCCGAGGTGGTGCTGAGCCTGGATGCGCCGCTGGCCATCGACAATTACCGCGACAACCGCACCACCGGCGCATTTATCATCATTGACCGCATGAGCAACATCACCGTTGGCGCGGGCATGATTCACACCCAGGGTAACGCCGAACACCCCGGCAACCTGCCCGGCAAGGGACGGGTCAGCGCCGCCGAGCGCCAGCTGCGTTTTGGCCAGCAACCGGTCACGCTGCTGTTTAGCGGCCTGTCGGGCGCTGGCAAAAGCACGCTGGCCTATGCCGTGGAGCGCAAGCTGTTTGACAGTGGCCGCGCTGTCTATGTGCTGGACGGGCAAAACCTGCGTCACGACCTGAACAAGGGGCTGCCCGCCGACCGCGCCGGTCGTGCCGAAAACTGGCGGCGTACCGCGCAGGTGGCGCGCCAGTTCAACGAGGCCGGCATTATCAGCCTGTGTGCCTTTGTCGCCCCGAGCGCCGAAGGCCGCGAGCAGGCGCGGGCGATTATCGGCAAAGAGCGTTTGTTGACTGTCTATGTGCAAGCCTCGCCGGATGCCTGCCGCGAACGCGATCCGCAAGGGCTGTATGCAGCGGGGCTAGACAACATTCCGGGCGAGTCCTTCCCCTATGACGTACCGCTGGATGCTGATCTGGTCATCAACACCCAGCAACTGAGCGTTGAGGAAGGCGTGCAACAGGTACTGGAATTGCTGCGTAGCAAGGGCATTCTGTAAGCCACAAACAACAACGGGGCCTGATGGCCCCGTTGTGTTATGCGTTACATCTCAGTATTGCAGCATGCGCGGCAGTTCCTTGGCCTGGGCAACCCACTTGGTCACTTCGATTTCCGAAGGTACGCGGCGGGTCAGGTTCTTCTGCTCGTTGACCTCGGCCATTGCCTTGGTCAGGTTGGCGGCATTGCGTTGCGCCAGCTCGGGTACTGTGTCCACACCGACCGCTTCCAGCAGTTCGGAATACTCCGAGCCCACGCCATTGATGCGGTACAGATCAACCATGTTGGCGAAACGCAGGATCAGCTTGGGCGAAATGTCGGTTTTTTCTGCCAGTTCCTTGCGCTGTTTGGGTGTCAGTACATTTTGCAGCAGGCTGTCGGTATCCTTGATGCCCTGCTCGCGCAGCTTTTCGCCCATGACCGGGCCAATGCCCTCAACGTTTTCAATCGGGTAATTTGCCATCATCTGTCTCCTGAAAATAAACAAGGAGGCCTGAACGGTTGTTCCCGCAATCCGCACCACTGCACTCCTTGTTGCTGACCGCCGGCGGCGGTTTCAGGCCAGTGACAGATATACCCACAATGCCAGCAGGGCACAAGGGGCCATGGCTGAACGGGCGACCCCAAACAGGTCTCAACCGGCCAGCACACGCCGCAAGCCCAGCGCCAGCCAGCTGCCGGCCACAAAGGGAAAAGTCAGCGCCGGCAAGCCAAAATGCACAAGTATCTGGCCCGTCAGCAGGGCCGCCAGTACCGACACACCCACCCACAGCGCATCACGCCGCCGCGCTCCGGCAAACACCATGGCGCAGAGCACCGCGTTATAGCCCAGCAGGCCCGACGCTACCGCCCGGGCATCCGCGCCCAGCTGCAGCATCAGCAAGCCCGCCAGCATGGAAGCCGCCAGCGCATACAGGGCGGCCAGTGGTGAAGCCAGCAGCACGCCGGCAAAAAACAGCAGCCCGGACAGGGCGCTGTCCTGAAAAATCACCTGCCCGTAGCCGCTCAGCGCAAAACCGGCCATTTGCACAGCTACAGCCCCATCGCCCGCCGGTTGCAGCCACCCGCTGCCCAGCCACAGGCACAGCCAGGTAACCAGAATGAACGGCAGGGTATACAGCGGCCAGCCGCGCTGCAGACCCTGATGCTGAATTAGCGCCGCCACACAGCCCGCCAGCGGAATAGTCAGCCACAGCAACACACCCGGCTGAAAAAACAGCACCAGCGCCACGCCGGTCAGCGCCGCGCTGAAGCCATACAGCCCCTGCCCAATCAGTTCAGCGTCCCAGCCCAGCCGGTACGCCAGCAGGGTAGCCGCCAGCGTGGCCAGCAAGGCGCCCAGTGCCATGTCCAGCCCGCCCCAGGCAATGCCGGCCAGAAACAGCAGGCCGGTACCTGCATGGTTTTGCAGCATGATCTGGCCATGGCCACGCAATACAGCCAGCAGCAGGGCGTGAAAAGGAACGGCAAATGGCATCGGTGCTCCTGGCAGGATTTATTGGGCCGACAGCGGCAGGCCAAAGATTCGGTCAAAAAACCAGTTAAAAATGAAGGTATACAGCAGAAAAAACAGCAAAAATCCGGCATCCAGCCAGAACGCCTCCCACAGGCTGATCTGCAGCCACCAGGCAAACAGCGGAATGGTCATCAGCGCCAGCCCGCTCTCAAAGCCTACCGCATGGGCGGTGCGGCGGCGGATGCTGCGTCCGCGCACGCTCTGGCGTGCTTCCCAAAACTCGAAACCGGTGTTCCAGGTCAGGTTCCAGATTATCGCAATCACCGATACCACCACCGAAATACTGCCCGAATGAAACAGGTCATGGCCCAGCGCTATCAGGATTAGACTGGTAAAGATAATGGCGAGGGTTTCAAACAGGCTGACATACACCAGCTTGCGTTTAATGCCTTGCATGAGCGTTCTGCGGATATTCGTGGCGAAAAGGCGCGTAGTCTAGCGTAAAAGCCCGCGTACGGGCAGCAAACCCGGGCAGGCAATATATTGTAAAAAATGATAGCATGCTGACGCTTTCTGACCCTTCTCCGTTGTACAGGACCTTCCATGTCTACCAGCACTTCTCCAGCATCCGGCCAGCGCAACCTCTGGCTATTGTTTGGCGCACAGGCGCTCGGCGGCGCCTCGCCGCCCATCATTATTTCCCTTGGCGGGCTGGTTGGCATGCAGCTGGCCAGCGACCCGTCACTGGCTACCCTGCCGGTCAGCCTGTTCAATCTGGGATTGGCGCTGTCCACCATTCCCGCCGCCTTGCTGATGCGTTATCTGGGCCGCCGCCAGGCCTATGTACTGGGCGCGGTGATGGCAATCATCGCTGGACTGGTCGCCGCCTTCGGTATCGCCAAGGGCAGTTTTGTGCAGTTTTGCATCGGCACCCTGCTGGCCGGTTTCTATGCTGCCTGCGTACAGAACTACCGGTTTGCCGCCTCCGACAGCGTGGTGCCCAAGGAGCGGCCCAAAGCCATCTCGCGCATCATGATTGGCGGCTTGGTGGCAGCCATCATCGGCCCGCAGGTGGTGATCTGGACCAACGACGCCTGGATCGGCGTGCCCTATGCCGGCGGTTTTGTCAGTCAGGCGGTACTGGCTCTGCTGGCATTGTTGCTACTGGTGCAACTGCGCCTGCCCAGCCTGCAGTTTGCCGCCAGTGCCGGCGAGGCCCGTTCGCTGTGGGCCATTGCCCGCCAGCAGCGCTTTATGGTGGCCGTGGTGGCCGGCATCGTATCCTACGGACTGATGGCCTTTATCATGACCGCAGCCCCCATGGCCATGGTCGCCAAAGGTTTCACCAAGGAACAGGCGACACTGGGCATCCAGTGGCACGTGCTGGCCATGTTCGGCCCCAGCTTTATCACCGGCAACCTGATTACCCGCTTCGGCAAACTGACCATTACCGCCGCCGGGCTGGTCATTATCGGCCTGTCCGGCCTGCTGGCCTATAGCGGCCAGGAACTGCTGCATTTCTGGGGTTCGCTGATTCTGCTCGGTATTGGCTGGAACTTCGGCTTTATCGGTGCCACCGCCATGGTCACCGACACCTACAGCCAGGCCGAACGCGCCAAGGCACAGGCCATGAACGACTTCCTGATTTTCGGCACGGTGGCAGCCGGCTCGTTCAGCTCCGGCTACCTGCTCAACGAAATCGGCTGGATCAGCATCAACCTGTACATGCTGCCGGTGATCGGCGCGGTGCTGTTACTGCTGCTCTGGCTGCGCCTGACCCAGCCGCCCTCCCCCGTGCCGCGCGGATAAACCCGCACCGGCACCTGAAACCAAAGCGGGGCGCTGCAATGGGCGCCCCGCTGTTGTTTCAGTCTGTTACTACTTTTTACGCTCCAGCTCTGCGCAGTAGTCCTTTTCTTCAGTGGCCGGCGTTACCCACAGATAATCCGCCTGCCCTGCGCTGAACGCCTGCCCTTCCTCGCCCAGCATCAGCACCACAAAGCTGCGTCCGGCATCCTGGTCGGCCAGATGCAGCGGCACGCCCAGATCCTTGCGTACATGATAGCCACCGGCAATCAGCATGGCCGGTGCGGGCGCTGCCAGCAACTGGCGGGCCATATTGAGGTCACGCTGTTGCTGCACCGCCAGCATGTTGCCCAGCTGGCTTTCCGGCAGCTTGCCGCAATGCGCGCGATGAATTTCCGCCATCAGCTGTTCGCGTACCCCGGTGCGGCTGGCCTGTTCTCCGGCCAGTTCGGGCGGGTTGCGATAAATGGCCATCTGCGCATCGCGGGGCAAGTCACCCGCCAGCAGCGGCCAGGGCTGGCGCAGCGCATGACTGACCAGCCCGCCATACTGCTGCCAGTCCCAGCCGGCATTCCATTGCAGGGCTGCCGGCAGGTCTTCCGGTTCGCTTCCGGCCTGCAGCTCAAGACGCACGGCATCCACTGCATCCTGCTGGCTGTCATTGACCATTTCCAGCAGCAGCGCGCCCTGCGGACGGCGGGCATCCAGCGCCTGCAGCAGCTCAAGCTGGATCGCATGATGGTCGGGGTTGTCATGCTTTTCACCGACCAGCAACAACGGGGCCGCCGCCAGCCGTTCCAGCAGCTCGCCGGTCTGCAGTACGCGGCCACTGGCCAGCTCGACCAGCGTACCGGCCGGATGGCCGTCTACCGGTTTGTCGGCCTGCACCACGGCACAGGACAGTTGCATGGCCAGCAGTGGCAACACCAGCATTTTTTTCAGCATCGCTAATTCCTTGTCATCATGGCCCGCAACGATGCGGGCGGTACAAACAAAAAGGCTCCGGAATATCCGGAGCCTTTGATGGGCGTACGATCAGTCGCCGAAGCCGATATCCATGTCACGGGCGGTGAGCACGGTATCGCCCTTCGGGTCGACCCGTTTGTCGGCACTCAGGGCCTTTTCCATCGGCACCAGCGCAATCTCGGTGGATTTGAGCGCCACCATATGGCCGAACTTGCCGGCCTCGATGGCACGCACCGCAGCGGCCCCAAAGCGCAGCGCCAGCAGGCGGTCAAAGGTGGTCGGCGAGCCGCCACGCTGCAGGTGACCCAGCACCAGCGAACGGGTGTCCTTGCCGGTGCGCTCGGCAATTTCCCTGGCTACATATTCGGCAATACCACCCAGCACCACATGCTGGCGGCCCAGTTCGCCGTCGCCCTTGGTGACCACATCACCGCCCTGCGGCATGGCACCTTCGGCCACCACCACAATGCCGTACTTGCGGCCATTGAGCTCGTTGTCCATCAGGTGCGCACACACCTTGTTGATGTCGAACGGAATCTCGGGAATCAGGATCACGTCGGCGTTGCCGGAAATGCCGCTATTGAGGGCAATAAAGCCGGCATCGCGTCCCATCACCTCGACCACCATAATGCGGTCGTGGGACTTGGCGGTAGAGTGCAGACGGTCAATGGCCTCGGTGGCAATCCCGGTAGCGGTATCAAAACCAAAGGTCAGCTCGGTGCCGCCCAGATCGTTGTCGATGGTTTTCGGCACGCCAATCACCGGAATGCCCTTTTGGGCAAAACGGTGCGCAATATCCATGCTGCCGTCGCCGCCTACCGACACCAGCGCATCAAAGCCCAAGCGGTGAAAGTTTTCGATGACCTTGTCGGACAGGTCGCGCTCTTCGCACTCGCCGGCCACATTGCACACCGGCATGCGGAACGGGTTGCCCTTGTTGGTGCTGCCCAGAATGGTGCCGCCCTGGATGGCAATACCGTCCACCACTTTCGGAGTCAGGCGCACGATTTCGTTGGTGTTGAGCAGGCCGTTATAGCCGGACTTGATACCGTAGACTTCCCACTGGCGATGGTGAGCGGCCATGGTGACGGCCTCGATAACCGCATTGAGGCCCGGCGCATCACCGCCGCCGGTATTGATACAGATCTTGAGACGCTTGGACATGATGACCTCCCTGAAAAATGGCGACAATATAGCATAATCGCCAGCAAAGCTCTGTGTGTCCGACTTTATTCCTGTCCATGGGACGGATGCCGGAAACAGCCGGTCAGGTGATCATTGACCATGCCCATCGACTGCATAAAGGCATAGCAGCCCACCGGACCGACAAAGGCAAAGCCGGCTTTTTTCAGCGCCTTGCTCATGGCTCGCGACTGTTCCGTCTGCGCCGGCACTTCGGCCATGCTGCCCCGGTGGTTGAGCTGCGGTGCACCACCAACAAAGCCCCACAGCCACTGTGAAAAATCCACACCCTGCTCCTGCAGGCGCAGATAGGCACGGGCATTGGTACGGATGGCCGCCAGTTTGACGGCATGACGGATCAGGCCGGCATCCTGCTGCAAGGCTGCCAGCTCGCCGTCAGTCATGGCCGCCACCCGCTGCGGATCAAAGCCGTGAAAACAGCGCCGGTAATGCTCACGCTTGCGCAGCACCACCAGCCAGCTCAGACCGGCCTGCTGGCCTTCCAGGCAGAGTTTTTCAAACAACTTGTGGCTGTCGTAACAGGGCACGCCCCACTCGTCATTGTGGTAAGCAATATAGTCGGCATGCTGGCCCGGCCAGGGGCACATGGGTATCGAATCAGTCACGCTGGTCTCCTCGGGCGAACAGGCAGACAGCCTACAAACAAAAATCCCGGAATGCATCCAGGATTTTTGTCATTGCTCAGGCGCTCAAGCAACCTGCTTGTTGCCGCGCTTGCTGTGCCAGAACATGACACCGGCCAGACAGGCAACGGCCACGACAATGCCAATTGGCTGGCTGTACTCAGCGGGCAAGCCCAAACCGATACCGGCTGTAGCGATGTAGGCAAGCACCACCGCGCTACCAATCGAAGCCGGGATACTGGCAATCCAGTGGAAGGTACCGCGGTCATAGAGGTACTTGGTCGCCAGCCACAGCACGCTGGTGGACAGCAGCATGTTGGAGAACGCGAAGTAACGCCAGACAAGGGCAAAGTCGATAAAGGTCATCAGATAACCCAGACCCAGCAGCGGAGCTGCCAGCGCCAGACGGTGGCCAACGGTCTGCTTGATCTTGAAGGCATCGGTAATGGTCAGGCGCAGCGAACGGAACGCGGTATCGCCCGAGGTAATCGGGAAAATGGCCACGGCCAGAATCGCCATCACACCACCAAACACACCCAGATAACTGGTCGCCACATGGTTGACCACATGGCCGGGGCCGCCCTGGGCCAGCATCGCCTTGAGCTCCAGATAGCCACCGGGGAAGGCAGCAATACCGGCCAGCGCCCACACACAGGCCACAATGCCTTCACACATCATCGCGCCGTAGAACACCGGACGTGCGTATTTTTCGTTGGTCAGACAACGGGCAATCATCGGTGACTGGGTGGAGTGGAAACCACTGATCGCACCACAGGTAATGGTGACAAACAGCAACGGCCAGATAGGCGCACCGTCCGGGTTCGGACGCAGCAGGTCTTCTTCAGCGCTATGGTCGGTGAAGTAGGCAAACACGTTGCTGATTTCAGGCAGATTGGGGGCATTGAACAACAGGGCAATCGCCACCAGGCTGGTCATCACAATCATCAGCAGGCCAAACAGCGGATACAGCTTGGCAATGATCTTGTCGATCGGCAGCAGGGTTGCGAAGAAGTAGTACAGCAGAATGGCAATAACCCAGAACGAGTTGTTGGCCAGAACAGTGCCTTCAAAATAAACCAGGTTGGACAGCAGTCCGGCCGGGCTCATGATAAATACCACGCCGACAAAGAACAGCAGCATGCAGGTAAATACCAGCATAAAGCCCTTAAATACTACGTTGTAGTATTTGCCAGCCACTTCCGGCAGGCTCTTGCCGTCTTCTTTCAGGCTCATTACGCCGGAGAAGTAGTCATGTACCGCACCGCCAATCACGTTACCGATCACGATCCACACCAGCGCCACCGGGCCGTAGATGGCCCCCAGGATCGGGCCGAAAATCGGGCCAATACCGGCAACATTGAGGAACTGGATCAAAAAGGCGCGTACCGGACTCAGTGGCACATAGTCCACGCCGTCACGCAGACGCTCCTGCGGAGTAATGGCGGTCGGGTCGATGCCCGCCTGTTTTTCAACGAAGGGGCTGTAAAACTTGTAACCAAGCAACAGCACCCCGATGCTGATGAAGAAGATGATCATGGCTGGATTCCTTAATTCTGTTTTTTATAAATCAACCACTTAAATGCGGCCAATTCTGACAGTTGCGAGGCTAGCAGAGTCTGGCGCGGCTGCCTAGACTGCCAAATGATTTTGTCGTGTTGTTCTGGGTCAATACAAGGCTTGCCACATGGCCCCGACTTTGGTTTTAGCCTGCACAGCCTGGCTTGCGACAAGATGACCGGCTGCCGGAGCAGGCCGGCATGTTAGCCTGTGCAGGTTCAGACAAGGTGACCGCCCCATGCCCCAGATATCCTGGATTGACCGCCTCATTGACGCGGCCCGCTCAACCCATACTGTTTTTTTACTCACCGGCGCACTGGCCGGCATCTTTACCAGCTGGCTGTGGTTTTCGCCACCTGCCAGTCAAGACCTGATGTATGTCACCTTTCACAACCATAGCACCCAGATGATCAGTTCCATTCATCTGGAGTTCGGCTTCGACCTTAACCAGTCCAGCCTGCTGGCCCTGCAAATCAAACCGGGCGAAGCCCGCACCCTGGCCCTTAACCACCCTGCCGGGCGCGGCTTTAATGTACGGGCCAGCTATGCCGACGGACTGGTGCAGGAGTTTTGTGCCAACAAGGATGTTGCCGGTCGCCGCCAGCACCTATACCTCCATCCTTAACCCGGCGCCGGGAATGCTGCCAGCACGAAAAAGCCCGGCACGGACCGGACTTTCGCTTGTATCAGGTGCAGCTGGCGTAATCCGCCAGTTTCTGCACGTCCTGGCGCAGGCCAGAGTATCTGGCTTCCATCTGACGGAAAGGCAGTTTCAGTGTAACCGACAACGTGCTATAACCCATTAAATTTGTAGCACACCAGAGGACAGCGCCATGAGCGAAGCAACCTTTACTTTTCGGGTCGACGAGGCTCTGAAAAACGAGTTCGCCACGGCCGCAAAAGCCCGCGACCGCACCGGCGCGCAGCTTCTGCGGGACTTCATGCGCGAGTTTGTACAACAGCAACAGGAAGCAACCGACCACGACGCCTGGTTCCGTCGCCAGGTACAGGCCGGCCTGGACTCGGCAAAAGCCGGCCACCTGGTGTCCGCCGCCGAGGTCGAAGCGAAGTTCGCAACCCGTCGTGCTGCAACGCGTCGCCGGCTTGAAGCATCCGAATAATGGAGCTTTACTGGACACCAGAAGCCATCCAGGACCGCGAAACGATCTATGACTATATTGAGACCGATAACCCAACTGCAGCCTTGACGCTCGACGAGCTCTTTGAGAAGAAGGCCAGTCGCTTGGTCGATCATCCCGACCTCGGTCGACGTGGCCGTGCGGGCGGTACTCGCGAACTGGTAGTGCACCAAAAGTACGTTTTGATTTATGACGTGACAGGTGACTCTGTGCGCGTGCTGCGTGTGTTGCACGCCGCTAGAAAATGGCCACAGCAAGAGGCTTGATTCCGTGGGAAAGCTCTCGCAAACCCCGCTTAAACCAAAGCAGACATCAATTGCCATTAGCAGCTGGATCTCATATTAATGAAGAATGGAATTTCTGAACAACTCCGCGACCTCGCGCAAAAGCTGACCGAACTGCATGAAAAAGCCCGCGAATTTGGTCTATTTATCGACGACCGGGAATTGCTGGCCTGTGCGTCATGCGGTTTGATGGAAGATGTCACCGCAGACGGACGTCTAATCACACACTATGGTGAATTTCCGAATGTGGTAGACACTGGGCTTCGCTTCAACGAGCTAGCAGACGAGCGTTTCTCCTGTCCGCGATGCGGAACCGAGATGATTGCGGATGACTGGCTTCTATAGCACCAGCTTTAATGCCATACAAAGCCGCTCTCACCCACTTGCGCTACCGGACAATAAAACCAGAAAGCCCGCAATAATGCGGGCTTTTGGGCTTTTATGCCGTCAGGCATCTGGCTGTGCCAGACGCGGGATCATTCCCACTCAATGGTGGCAGGCGGCTTGCTCGACACATCATAGACTACGCGGGAGATACCCTCGATTTCGGTGATGATGCGGGTGGATACCTTCTCGATCAACTCATAAGGCAGATGCGCCCAGCGGGCGGTCATAAAGTCGATGGTTTCCACTGCACGCAGGGACACTACCCAGGCGTAGCGGCGTTCGTCATTGACCACGCCCACCGACTTGACCGGAACAAACACGGCAAACGCCTGGCTGGTCTTGTCGTACCAACCGGCGGCGCGCAATTCTTCAATGAAGATGTTGTCGGCCAGACGCAGCAGGTCGGCGTATTCCTTCTTGATTTCGCCAAGGATGCGCACACCCAGACCAGGGCCGGGGAACGGATGGCGGTAGACCATTTCGCGGGGCAGGCCCAGTTCGACGCCCAGCTTGCGCACTTCGTCCTTGAACAGTTCCTTGAGCGGTTCGACCAGCTCGAATTTCATGTCTTCGGGCAGGCCGCCGACGTTGTGGTGGGA
>CAZVDA010000019.1:0-17340 GCA_964625365.1 uncultured Thiopseudomonas sp.
CAGCCGCGCTGGGCCTGTTTCATCAGGGCGTCGGTGATCTGGATTTCGCCGCCCTTGCCGGGTTCGGTTTGTTCGATCAGCTCGAAAATGTCGGGGGTGAGGATATAACGGCCAATGATGGCCAGATTGGATGGTGCCTCTTCGGCTTTGGGCTTTTCGACCATGCTGTTGACCCGGAAGATGTCGTCACGGATCATTTCGCCGGAGATCACGCCATATTTGTGGATGTCTTCGCGGGGTACTTCCTGCACGGCGACAATCGAGCAGCGGAATTGTTTGTACAGTTGCACCATCTGACTCAGCACGCCGTCGCCTTCGAGATTCATGCACAGGTCGTCGGCCAGGATCACGGCAAAGGGTTCGTCGCCGATCAGGCGGCGGCCGGTGAGGATGGCGTGGCCCAGTCCCTTCATTTCCAGCTGGCGGGTATAGGAGAAGCTGCAGTTGCTCATCAGGTGACGGATGCCGCGCAGGTAGTCTTCCTTGTCGGTGCCCTGGATCTGGGTTTCCAGCTCATAGCTGATGTCGAAGTGGTCTTCGATGGCGCGCTTGTTGCGGCCGGTCACGATGGCCATGTCGGGAATGCCGGCAGCCAGCGCTTCTTCCACGCCAAACTGGATCAAGGGCTTGTTGACGATGGGCAGCATTTCCTTGGGCATGGCCTTGGTAGCCGGCAGGAAGCGGGTGCCGTAGCCGGCAGCGGGAAACAGGCATTTCTTGATCATGGGTGGTGCTCCTTGTAGCCGCATGCGGCCAGTTGGCTTAGCCCAGTAGCAGGGCGTCGTCGCTGATTTTTTCGCCGCGTACTTTTTCAAACATGTCCAGCAGGTCGGGGATCTGCATGCCCTTGCGCTGTTCGCCAGATACATCCAGTACTACCTGGCCCTGGTGCAGCATGACGGTGCGGTCGCCCACGTCCAGCGCCTGGCGCATGCTGTGGGTGACCATCATGGTGGTGAGCTGTTTTTCGCTGACAATGCGCTGGGTCAGTTCCAGTACAAAGTCGGCGGTGCGCGGATCAAGGGCGGCGGTGTGTTCGTCCAGCAGCAGGATGCGTGACGGCTGTAGCGCGGCCATCAGCAGGCTGACTGCCTGGCGCTGGCCGCCGGACAGCAGGCCGATACGATCGGCCAGGCGGTTTTCCAGGCCCAGGCCAAGGCGTGACAGTTGATCACGGTAAAAGTCGCGCTGGTCGGCCTTGACCGCCCAGCCCAGCCCGCGCTTGCTGCCACGGCACTGGGCCAGCGCCATGTTTTCTTCGATGGTCAGGTCTTCGCAGGTGCCGGCCATCGGGTCCTGGAAAACGCGGGCGACGCGGGTGGCACGTGCCCAGACCGGCAGGCGGGTGACGTCGGTGTCGTCGATCAGGATGCTACCGCTGTCCACGCGCAGGTCGCCGGAGACGGCGTTGAGAAAGGTGGACTTGCCGGCACCGTTGGTGCCGATCACGGTGACAAACTGGCCGGTGGGGATTTCAAGTGACAACCCTTGCAGGGCGCGGGTTTCGATGGGCGTGCCGGGGTTGAAGGTGATTTTGAGGTCGCTGGCTTTGAGCATGTCAGGCACTCCGGCGGCGCGCCAGGCGCTGTTTGAACAGGGGGATGACCAGGGCCACGGTGACCAGCAGGGCGGTGACCAGGTTGAGGTCCTGGGCCTGCAGGCCGATGAAGTCGCTTTCCAGCGCCAGCGCAATGAAGAAACGGTAGACGATGGCGCCCAGGATAACCGACAGGGTCAGGACAAATAGCTTGCGCGAGGGCAGAATGCTTTCGCCGACAATGACCGCAGCCAGACCGATAACGATGGTACCAATGCCCATGGAAATATCGGCACCGCCCTGGGTCTGGGCAAACAGTGCGCCGGCCAGACCGACCAGACCATTGGAAATCGCCATGCCGAGAATGATCATGGCACCGGTGTTGACGCCCTGCGCACGCGCCATGCGCGGGTTGGAGCCGGTGGCGCGGATGGCCAGGCCCTGCTGGGTGGAAAAGTAGGCGTCCAGCGCCAGCTTGGCCAGTATCACCACCGCCACCATGATCAGCGGGCGGCCTACGTAGTCGGCCAGCCAGTCGGGCTGCAGGACGGTGAAGACGGTCGGTTCGCTGATGATGGGAATGTTGGGGCGGCCCATGATGCGCAGGTTGATGGAGTAGAGCGCAATCATCATCAGGATGCTGGCCAGCAGGTCCATGATTTTCAGGCGCACGTTGAGCAGGGCGGTGATGATGCCGGCGGCGGCTCCGGCCAGTGCGGCCAGCGCGGTGGCCAGAAAGGGGTTCATGCCGCTGGCAATGCACACGGCACCGACGGCACCGCCCAGTGGAAAGCTGCCATCGACGGTGAGGTCGGGGAAACGCAGCAGGCGAAAGGAAATGAAAACACCCAGGGCGACCAGGCTGAAGATCAGGCCGATCTCAAGCGCGCCGAAAAAAGAAAACCAGGACATGCGGATTAGGCTTCACAGCTGTGGGAAATTAAACGGGCGATTATACCCGCCGAAAGCTGTAAAGGGGTAGGGTGGAATCAAGAAGTGGCAGAAAGCTGCCCGGTGCGGCCGCCCGCAGCGGGCGGCCGGCTGCGGGTTTAGCGGATAATTTCCGTGGCGCGTTGCAGCAGCTCTTCGCTCAGGCGCACGCCCTGCTTTTCGGCGGCGGTTGTGTTGATGTATAGCTGCAGGTTGTCGCTGGTTTGCGGGGCAATGTCGCCGGGCTGTTCGCCATTGAGGATACGCACCACGATGCGGCCGGTTTGCTGGCCGAGCTGGCGGTAATCTACGCCCATGGCGGCAATGGCACCGCGTTTGACGCTGTCGGTATCCGAGGCAATCAGCGGGGTTTTGGTATCGTTGCCGACCTTGGCCAGTGATTCGTAGGCGGATACTACGTTGTTGTCGGTGTTGGTGTAGATGACGTCAACCTTGCCGGCCAGGCTGAGGGCTGCGTTGCGCACGTCAACGGTACGGGGTGCGGCAGCTTCGACCAGTTGCAGGCCGTGTTCGGGCAGCAGCTTTTTAAAGGCCTCAACCACGGCTACCGAGTTGGCTTCGCCAGGGTTGTAGACCATGCCGACTTTCTTGACATCGGGAATGATTTCCTTGATCAGCTCGATTTGCTTGTCCAGCTCCAGCAGGTCGGACACGCCGGTGACGTTGGTGCCGCTGGCGTCCCAGCCGGACGTAAGCTGGGCCTGTACCGGATCGGTCACCGCAGTGAATACCACGGGGATCTGTTTGGTGCCGGCGACCAGCGCCTGGGCGGTGGGGGTGGCGATGCCGACCAGAACGTCGGGGCGGTCACCGATAAATTTGCGGGCAATCTGTGCGGCGGTGCCGGTGTTGCCCTGTGCGCTCTGGTATTGCCATTTGAGATTCTGGCCTTCGGTGTAGCCGGCTTCCTTGAGGGCGTCGAGTACGCCGTCACGGGCGGCATCCAGCGCAGGGTGTTCGACAATGGCGGTAACGGCGACGGACTTGACCGCTTCCTTGGCGATGGCGATCTGGGTACCCATGGCCAGCGTCAGGGCGCTGAGGGTGAGGACAGCAGATTTTGGAAGCTTCAGCATGGATGGGACTCCTGCGGTAATTTTTATTGTGTAAAAAGGTGTTGGTAGCAAGGGAAAGCGTGTATGGGTGTTTCAGCATCTGCCGGGCATGGATTCTGCGATTGCCCTTGCGGGCAACGCAGAATGACGGGGCTGGCTCACTACTGAGACTTCAATGGTTGTCCTTACAAACTCGCCATTTTCTCCCGCTGTTCGGTGAACTGGGCTAGCGCCTGTTCATATTCGGCCTGTTTGGCGCGCTCTTTTTCAATCACGTCGGCCGGGGCCTTGGCGACAAAGCCTTCATTGCCCAGCTTGCCGGCAACGCGCTTGATCTCGCCTTGCAATCGGGCGATTTCCTTGTCCAGTCGGGCCAGTTCGGCGGTGGTGTCGATCAGGCCGGCCATGGGCACCAGCACCTGTAGATCGCCGACCAGAGCGGTGGCGGACATGGGCGCTTCCTGACCGGCACCCAGGGTGCTGATGGATTCCAGCCGGGCCAGCTTGCTCAGGGTGGTTTCGTTGACCTGCAGGCGGCGGCGGTCTTCGGCGCTGCTGTTGGCCAGGTACAGCGGAATGGGCTTGCCCGGACCGATATTCATTTCGGCACGGATGTTGCGCACCGCCAGCATCACGCTTTTCAGCCATTCGATATCGCCTTCGGCCTGTGCATCCACTTTGTCGCCTTCGCTGGACGGGAAGGGTTGCAGCATGATGGTGGAGCCTTTTTTGCCGGCCAGCGGCGCAATGCGCTGCCAGATTTCTTCGGTGATGAACGGCATGAACGGATGCGCCAGTCGCAGGGCGGCTTCCAGTACCCGCACCAGCGTGCGGCGTGTACCACGGGTACGGGCGGCCGGGGCGTTTTCGTCCCACAGCACCGGTTTGGACAGCTCCAGATACCAGTCGCAATACTGGTTCCAGATGAATTCGTACAGGGCGTTGGCGGCCAGGTCGAAGCGGAACTGGTCCAGCTGGCGGGTGACTTCCTGCTCGGTGCGCTGCAACTGGGAGATAATCCAGCGGTCGGCCACCGTCAGTTCGACCTCCTGCTCCGTACCCAGCCCCACATCCTTGTCTTCGCACTGCATCAATACGTAACGCGCGGCGTTCCAGATTTTGTTGCAGAAGTTGCGATAGCCTTCTACCCGGCCCATGTCGAACTTGATGTCGCGGCCGGTGGAGGCCAGTGAGCAGAAGGTAAAGCGCAGGGCGTCGGTGCCGTAGCTGGCAATGCCGTCGGCAAACTCTTCGCGGGTCTGCTTTTCAATGGCGGCGGCCATTTGTGGCTGCATCATGCCGCTGGTGCGTTTTTTTACCAGTGACTCAAGGTTGATACCGTCGATGATGTCCAGCGGGTCCAGCACGTTGCCGCGGGACTTGGACATCTTGTGGCCCTGGCTGTCGCGCACCAGGCCATGGACATAGACGGTTTTGAACGGAATCTGCGGGCTGCCGTCTTCATGTTTGACCAGATGCATGGTCAGCATGATCATGCGGGCAACCCAGAAGAAGATGATGTCAAAACCTGTCACCAGCACATCGGTGGGGTGGAAGGTTTCGAGGAATTCGGTCTGTTCCGGCCAGCCCAGGGTGGAGAAAGTCCACAAGCCGGAGCTGAACCAGGTATCAAGTACGTCTTCGTCCTGGCGCAGTGCGAGGTCGGCTGCCAGGCTGTATTTTTCCCGCACCTCGGCTTCGGTACGACCGACATAGACCTTGCCGGATTCGTCATACCAGGCCGGAATGCGGTGACCCCACCACAGCTGGCGCGAGATGCACCAGTCCTGGATGTCGCGCATCCAGCTGAAATACATGTTTTCGTATTGCTTGGGCACGAACTGGATGCGGCCGTCTTCCACGGCGGCAATCGCCGGCTCGGCCAGCGGCTTGGTGGACACGTACCACTGGTCGGTCAGCCATGGCTCGATGACAGCACCGGAGCGGTCGCCGCGCGGAGTTTTCAGTGCGTGCGGCTCGATTTTTTCCAGCAGACCTAGGCTTTCAAAGGCGGCGACAATACGCTTGCGGGCCTCGAAGCGGTCCAGGCCGGCAAACTGCGCCGGCAGGCTGGCGTCCAGCTCAGCGTTGTGGCTGCCATCGCTGTTGAAGATCTGCGCGGTGGCCAGAATGGCGGCGTCCTGATCGAGAATGTTGATCATGGGCAGCTGGTGGCGCTTGCCGACTTCGTAGTCGTTGAAGTCATGGGCGGGGGTGATTTTTACACAGCCGGTGCCGAACTCGGGGTCGCAGTAGTCGTCGCCGACAATCGGGATGCGGCGGCCCACCAGTGGCAGTTCAACAAAGCTGCCGATCAGCTCTTTATAACGTTCGTCCTCCGGGTTTACCGCTACGGCGGTGTCACCGAGCATGGTTTCCGGACGGGTGGTGGCGACTACCAGATAATTTTTGCCATCGGCGGTGGTGGCGCCGTCAGCCAGCGGGTAGCGCAGGTTCCACAGGCTGCCCTGCTCGTCATGGTTTTCCACTTCCAGGTCGGAAATGGCGGTATGGAATTTCGGGTCCCAGTTGACCAGCCGCTTGCCACGGTAAATCAGGCCGTCGTTGTACAGGCGGACAAAGGCCTCTTTAACCGCTTCGGACAGGCCGGCATCCATGGTAAAGCGCTCGCGGCTCCAGTCCACCGAGCTGCCCAGCCGGCGGATCTGGCGGGTGATGGTGCCGCCGGACTGCTCTTTCCACTGCCAGACCTTGTCCAGAAAAGCCTCGCGGCCGAGGTCGTGACGGGTTTTGCCCTGGGCTTCCAGCTGGCGCTCAACCACCATCTGGGTGGCGATGCCGGCGTGGTCGGTGCCGGGCTGCCACAAGGTATTGCGGCCCTGCATACGGCGGTAGCGGATCAGCGCATCCATGATGGCGTTGTTGAAGCCGTGACCCATGTGCAGGCTGCCGGTGACGTTGGGCGGCGGAATCATGATGGTGTAGGGGTCGCCGGAACCCTGGGGGGCAAAATACAGATTGCTTTCCCAGTTCTGGTACCAGATGGCTTCGATGGCGTGCGGCTGATAGGTTTTATCCATGGTTTGGCAAAAATCCCGATAACAAAAGGGCTTGAAGAAAGGGTCGGAGTATACATTTAAATGGCGGCAAGCCAAAGAAGTGACCCTCCCTTCCTGTATGAGCAGGCTTGCCCTGCGACTGGTTGTTTATTCTCGCGGGGCAATCCCGCTTGATACAGGGGCGGTACAATTATGGCTTGCTGGCGGGTTTGTCGGCCTGTTTTTGCCGCTCGCGGCGTTCCTGCTGGCGTATGTGGTTGAGGGTGACTACCAGGGCGGAGCGCAGGAAGCGGTCGGAGCGTTGCTGGTCGCTAATCAGCTGTTCGGAGCGCTCCAGGATGTCGGGCCAGGGTATGCCCTGTTCGGCAGGCCGGCTGCTGCGAGTGGCGGTGACCAGATCGACCAGCTGGGCAACGATCTTGCCGCCGATATCTCCGTCGGCACCGCCAATGCTCTGGTTGCGCTGGAAGTTGCGCTTGATTTCGGCCCAGCGTGCCTGCTGGCTGTCGTTCAGGGTGTTGCGCAGCTCGCCCAGCTTGAGCAGGTTTTCTTCGGCACCCAGCGTCAGCAGCTGGGCTTCGCCGCGGTAGTGGTCGTCCAGCAGTTGCTGCATTTCCTGGTCGTTCATGACGGCGGTCACCTTTTCCGCCAGTTTGTTCATGTTGCGGTAGGAGCCCTGCAGCTTGAACGGTGGTTCGGTGCGGTAGGCGTCGGCCTGGGCGGCGCTGGCGATGTATTGCTGGTTGATGCGCCACAGCACTTCGCGCACGGTCAGCAGGCGCTGCAGGACGGCTTCGATTTCGCGCAGTTCGGCGGCGCTGTAGTCGTGGCTGAGGGCGTTGCCGGACACTTCGTGGCCACGGGCCTTACTGACCAGCAGGTGCAGGTCGTTGAGGTCGCGGTTGGCCAGCGGGGCCAGTACCGGGTTGCTGGTGAGGCTGTTTTCAATGTAGCTGAGCTTGAAGGTTTCTTCCTGGCCGCCCAGCACGTCGCCGAGGTTATAAATGTCGGCACGGTTGGCCAGCATGTCGGGAATTTTGAACACTTCTCCGGACTCGGTATAGGGGTTGCCGGACATCACCAGGCAGAATTTTTTGCCGCGCAGGTCGTAGGTTTTGGACTGGCCCTGCCAGATACCTTCCATGCGGCGGGTACCGTCGGCCAGCGAGATGAATTTTTGCAGAAATTCGGGGTGGGTGTGCTGGATGTCATCGACATAGAGCATGACGTTGTTGCCCATTTCCAGCGCCAGGTTGAGTTTTTCCAGTTCGCGGCGGGCGGCGCTGTCGGGTGCGCGGGCGGGGTCGATGCTGCGTACTTCGTGCCCCAGCGAGGGGCCGTCGATTTTCATGAACACCAGCCCCAGCCGGTGGGCGACATATTCCATCAGGGTGGTTTTGCCGTAACCGGGGGGCGAAATCATCATCAGCATGCCCATCAGGTCGCTACGCTTGTTGTTGCCGGCGGTACCCATCTGTTTGGCCAGATTGTCGCCAATCAGCGGCAGATACACCTGGTCGATCAGCTGGTTGCGGACAAAGCTGGTCATGGGTTTGGCCTTGAAGCTATCCAGCTGCAACTGCTGGCGCTGTTCGCTGGTGATGCGCTGGCGCAAGGCCTGATAGGCCTGCAGGCCGGGCTGGTAATGCCGCTGGTGCCACAGGGCATTGCTGGAAAAACCGTCAACCGACAGCAGCAGTTCGCCATCCTGGATGCGCGGGTGCTGGCTGAGCAGGCCGGTGACGCGGGTGTGCAGCTGCATCGGCACGATCTGGCGTGGCAGGGCAGGGTCCAGCAGCAACAGGGCGGCGGCTTCCAGCGCATAGGGGGCGTTGGCGTGCTGTTCCGGCTGGCTGGCCAGCGCATTGAGCCAGTGCAGGGCTAGCTCCAGCCGCTGGTTGAGCGCCAGTGCCGGGTTGCCCAGCGAGGCGTGCAGGCTATGCCAGCTGCCGTCGGCTTCCAGGGTGGCCTGCAGCAACTGGGTCAGCTGTTCGGCGTGACTGGAGAAGTGGAAACTGTGGGTGTCGTAGGCCAGCTCGTCGGCCAGGTAGCGGGCGGCTTCGTGGCTGAGGGTGTCCAGCGGGGTATCGGCGTGACAGGTGAAGGGCGTCAGGTGTGCCTGTTCGGCAAACCGGCCCAGCACCGCGGCGATATCGCGTACCAGTGCCTGGCCGGCGAGCCGGCTGCCCATGACCCGCTGCAGCATGCGGGCGCTGGTGGCACGTACCGGCCAGTGTGCGGCGTCATCGTTGTCGCCTTGCTGGTTCCAGAACAGTACGGCCAGCGCCCGGGCGCTGGCATCGTGGGCCAGTACGCCGGCCACTTCGCGCAGCGGCAGCAACGCTTGCAGAATCAGGGCGGCGTCATGGTCGTGAATGCCCCGTTCATAGCCGTCACGGTAGCGGGGGGCGGCAAAGTTGCGGACGGCACGCACCAGCTCGTCCGGCTGGTGCATGAGCTCGGCCAGCTGTTGCGAACTGATGGCCGTGTTGTCGCCAGCAGCGGGCTGTTCGGCGCTGTTGATGACCTGCAGTGCCAGGTATTCGGCCCGGCTGAAACGGTCGGACTCGGAGGCGAAGGTGGCGTCCCAGAAGGTGCGCAGGGCGTCCAGCTCGGGGTGGATGACCGGTTGCATGTAGTCGGTGCCGACCAGATGGGTATACAGGTGGTCACCGCGTGGCATCAGGGTCAGGTCCAGCGGCTGGGTGTTGACCGAGAAACGGTGCCGGCCGAGCCGGATGATGCTGCCGCCTGCTTCGAACAGGGTGCTGCGGTCGGACTGCAGGCGCAGCGCCTGGTCCTGTACCGCCTTCAGGCGGGCGCTGATGTCGTCGGCCTTGACGCTGTCCTGCAGGGCTCGCAGGCGGTCGGCCAGATCGTGCAGCTTGAGGATTAGCGCATCGCTGGCAAAAAAGCTGTTGAGGGCGTCACGTTCCTGCAGCCGTTCGGTGCGCCGGGGCAGACCGTCGAGAATGCGCAGGGCGGCATCGTACAGGGTCTGGGCGCGGCGCTGGCGTTCGTCGAGCAGGGTTTGTTTGCGGCTTTCAAAGGCTTCCAGCAGGGCTTCGCGCTTGGCCAGAATATCGGTGAGGAACTGTTCGTGCTCGCCATACTGGCTTTCCAGTTCTTCCAGCAGCACCTGTTGGTGGGCCAGCTGTTCGTCACAGCTTTCCGGGTCGCTGGCCAGGGCCAGTGCGCTGGCCATGCCTTGCTCGAACAGGGTGAACTGGGCACCAAACTGGGCGCTTTGCTCGGCGCTGCCCAGAGTTTTGCGTTTTTGGTCGGCGCGGGCGCGGCTCTGGTTGAGCTGGGCATAGATTTCGGAAATACCTTCGACAATGCGGGTGCGCAGGGCAGGGTCGTCAATGCGCAGGGCAGCCATCAGTTCGGACAGGGTATCCAGTTCGCTGGCCATGTCCTGCAATTCGCCGAGTACCGCGTCCAGTTGCGGGGTGTTTTCGGCGGCGGCGATGGCGGCACCCTGATCTTTCAGGGCGTCGTGGTAGGGCACCAGCGAAGCGTCGTCGGCCAGGAAATCGGCGGTCCGGGCGGCCACTTCCTGCTGGGCCTGTTCGAGTTGCTGTTGCAGGTGCTCCAGCGCGGGCTGATCCAGATAACGCAGGTCGCGCAGGCTGATCAGGCGGCCACGTTGCTGACTGATGCGCGCCAGTGCCTGGGCAAAGTCCCGTGCAAGGTTCCAGCTGGCGTGGCGGATATCGGTCAGCATTTGTTGCTGGCGGGCGGTCGCTTCGGCCAGCTGGCGGGCAGTATCGGCCTGGATGCTGGCGACTTTTTCGTACTCGTCCAGCACCGCTTCGCCGCTGGCAATGATGGTGTCCAGTAGCGGTGCCAGAGCCGGCTCGGGGCCGTTGGCCTCCATCCAGTGGTGATGCTCGGTCAGCCGGCGGGTGGTAGCGATCAGCCGCTCGTAACGCTGGCTGGAAATTTCGTTGCTGTGGATGTCCTGGGTCAGGCTGAACAGCTCGGAAATGCCGCGTACCAGCTCGGCGTTGCCAATGCGCCCCAGCGGGGTGTCCCGTTGCGGGGCGCTGGCGGCATAGTCGTCACTGATAAAGGGCGTTTGCCAGATTTGCATCGGATGGGTGCGGGTGGGCTCGCTGGTGTCGTCGTTGAATACCGCCATGCGGCCGTCTTCGAGCAGGGCGTAGCCGCTGGCCAGCACCGGGCGCTGCAGGGCCCGTTCGATCAGGTTGTAGGTAAAGAGGGCAAAATTGCCGCTTTCCGGCTCGCGGAATACATAGAGTACGTCTTCGCCGTTGGGTGAGCGGCGCATGCGGCGAAAGCGCATGCCGGCCATGTCCTGATCAAAGGCGTGCACTTCGCCGCTTTCCAGTACATAACCGCCGGGAAAGATGATGCCGTGGTCTTCCGGCAGCTGCCGGCAGGCCAGGCCGATGGCGTCGTTGCGGATAACCTTGCCGGTCAGGGGGTTGAACACCAGATAGCGCCACTGTTCCTCGCGGTACGGCAGGATTTTCAGCAGAATCAGGCTGCCAACCCTGGCGTATTCGATGCGGGCATCGCCCAGTGCCTGGCTGGTATCGCTGACTGGCTCGCGCCAGATGCCGAGGCCGTCTTCGGTGTTGTTTTCCACCTTGATGGTCAGGTCGCCGCCAACGGCTTCAACAAACAGGCTGTCGAGAATGTTGATGTGGGGGTGGCGGCCCTGGACTTCGTCTTCGCGGCGGGTGGCGGTCCATTCAAAGTCAAAGGCGGGTGGCGCTGCCAGGTCGCGCTCGCCGCGGTTGTCGATGTAGCGGATGGCGCTGGCATCGGCGGCAACTTGCCAGCGGAATACCCGCATGTCGGTGGCCCGCTCGCCAATCTGGAAGCCGGCCAGCAGTTTGTTGTCGAGCACGGTCATGTGGGTCAGCCGTGCGCCCTTGTAGTAGGCATAGAGTTCGGTAAAGTCACGCACAAAACCGGGGTCGTCGAGAAAGCTGCCGGCCAGCGGCAGCGGCTTGACGTCATAGCCGTTTTCATCGTCTTGCAGCGCGTACAGGGCAAATACATCATCGACCCGGGTGGTGGTTTTCAGGCCGATAAAGACGTTATAGCCAAACAGCAGATACCCGCCCACCTGCACGATATCGCGGCCAATGCAGTTGTTTTCGGTACGCACGCGAAAGCGTCCCAGCAGCTCGGAGCGGCTGCTGCCAAACTCTTCCAGCCGCAACTGGTTGAGCCGGAGTGCCAGCTCGTGCAGTTGCCGGCCCTGGCCGTGCAGGCGCTTTTGCAGAACTTCATAGGCACCGCCACGGGCCACGCCTTCATCTACGGAGGTGAGGGACGGCTCTGAATGGCTGGAGTCGGTGGGGCGTGGATCGGCCATGGACATCATCTCGCAAAAGGGGCGGTGAACAGGAAGCGCCCGCCGTGCTGGCGGGCGTTCGATGCAGGTCAGGCCTGGCTGGAAGGGTTGCCGTCGGCCGGGAGGGCGGCCGGTTCGATGGCGGCGCTGTTGGTCTGCTGGGCCTGGGCCAGCATTTCAGCCACTTTGGCACCGCCTCCCAGACGTTGCAGTACATCACCCACCAGCGGGCTTTTGCTGGTCAGGCCGTCGAGGAATTTGCCCATCGACAGGCCGCCGGCAAACTTGTCGAAGAAGGCCCCTTCGCCGCCAACGATATCAATATTGGCGTTGGACAGTGCGGCCGCCATGGTTTGCGCCTGGTCGTGGGCAATAGCCTTGCTGGCGGCAATGCTGGCCATGGCCTGCTCGAAGGTTTTCTCCAGCTGCATGCGGAACTCTTCGTGGGCGCGGGCAGTGTCGCCGAGCTGGTCGAGGGCGGCAAACTTCTTGACCAGACCCTCGGCTTCGGCGAGCAGCTTTTCGCGGGTGACGCCGGCTTCGGCCTGACCCACATCCTGGGTGACCTTGGCCTGGGTGCTGCCCACCTGCTGTTCGCCACGGGCCTGGGCCAGCAGCTTTTCTTCCAGCACCCTGGCTTGTGCCAGGCCCTGTTCCTGCTCGACACGGGCTTGCGCAAGGCCTTCTTTTTCCAGTGCGGCAGCGCTGACTTCGCGTACTTTGGCGTCGGCCAGACCGGGCGCGGCACGCTCGGCCTGGATGCCTTCGGCCAGGCGCTTCTTGGCTTCGGCCTGCTGGGTGGCTGCATCCAGTTCGGCCTGCGCCAGTACGGTAATTTTGACCGCCTCGTGACGGGACGCCTCTTCGTCAGCTTCGGCCTGCTTGATTTGCTTGACCAGCGACTCTTCGGCTTCGGCCTTGGCCTGCAATACCACCACCTGGCGGTCACGGTCGGCGGCAGACACTTCACGCACTTCCTTGATGCGCTCTTCTTCCTGGGCGACGGTTTTTTCTACCATCACCCGCTCGCGGATGACGTTGGCAATAGTGGCCTTTTCGGTTTCCAGCGCTTTTTCCTTTTCGATGCGCTGCAGCTCGACTTCACGTTCGCGGGCGACAATTTCCAGCTCGCGGGCACGGGACACCTTCTCGATTTCGATGGCGACTGCCCGCTGTCGGTTTTGCTGGGCCACTTCAACTTCGCGCTGGCGGTTTTCCTCGCGCACTTCCACCAGCTCCTGGGTGGTGATGCGGGCCTGTTCGGCTTTTAGGCGCTCTTCTTCCTGTACTTTCAGGGTTTCGGCTTCCTCGCGGGCGCGGATGCTGGCAATTTCACGGGCCTGGCGGGCTTCGGCATCGGCCTTCTGGCGCTCCAGCGACAGCATGGCTTCACGGGTTTCTACGTTTTTCTTGGTGATGGCCAGCTCTTCGTTGCGCGAAATTTCGTTGGTGACAATATTTTGCGCGGCGGTCAGCTCGGTAATCTTGCGGATACCCTCGGCGTCGAGAATGTTGGCCGGGTCGAGTGCTTCTTTTGGCGTCTGCTCGATGTAGTCGATGGCCACGTCTTCCAGCGCATAACCGTTCAGGTCCTGGCCGATGACTTCGATGATGCGGTCACGGAACTGCTGGCGGTTTTCAAACAGTTTGACAAACTCGGTCTGCTTGCCCACGGTTTTTAGTGCTTCGGAGAACTTGGCATTGAACAGTTCGTTGACCGCATCCTTGTCGGATGCGCGGTCAGCGCCCAGTGATTTGGCTACCTTGAGCACGTCGGCGGCGGTTTCGTTGACCCGCAGGTAAAACGCCACGGTGATGTCGGCACGCATGTTGTCCTGACAGATCAGTCCCTCTTTACCGCGGCGGTCAATGTAGAGGGTGAGCAGCGAGATTTTCATGAATTCTTTTTTGTGGATGACCGGCCAGACCAGGCCGCCGGTAAAGCGCACCTTGGGCGTGCTGCTCAGGTCGTTGATGATCAGCGCGGTCCCTTGCGGTACCTTGATGTAGAACGCCTTGAACAGCAACAGGATGGCGATGATGAACAGCAGCAGGACAAAACCTGCGGTCAGCAGCGGGGCCAGGATACCCATGTTCATGGTGATGTTTCCTTTTGGGGTCAGTAATGGGGTGTCAGTCAGAGGCCACGAAATTCGTGTTCGCTGACCACGCGCCAGGCATCGCTGCCGGGCAGTTGTTCGATCAGGACAATGCGGCTGCCAAGGGGCAGCTCTTCGCCGCTGGTGCGTACCTGCAGAATCAGCCCTGCACCGCCGTCATCAATGCTGGCATGGCCGTATGCGGCGGTTGCCGTGCTGCTGCGCACCACGCCACTGCGGCCGGCCAGCACCTTGGGGGCGTGTCCGCCGCTGGCGCGGTGCAGCAGGCGGCGTACGGGGCGCAACACCAGGGCAGTCAGGAAGGTGCCAACGACAAAGGCGGCCACTGCAATCAGGCTGCCCAGCAACAGGGTGCTGAAGCTGCCCGGCATCAGTGGCAGTGCCAGCAATACCATGAAGTAGCAACATAGCCAGCCCAGCAGGGCCATCAGGCTGAGCACGATGGTCAGCGGTACGCCGCCCAGCCCCAGGCGTGACAGCAGGCCGGTGGCATCGCCCAGGCTGTCGCCGCCATCGGCGGTATCGCCGGCCAGACCGGTCATCGCAATCAGCCAGTAGGCCACGCTGACGGTCAGCCAGGCGGTGAACAGGGCGGTGGGGTAGCTGGAAATAATGCTGAGAAACACGTCCATTATGGGCTCTCCGGCACGGCAGTGTGTCATGGACCGGCCTGGAAGCCGGCCCATGGCTGGGTCAGTTGTCGGCCGCTTGTTGGCTGTTCTGGCGGGCCTTGAGGCGGGCCAGCACCGAGTCGGCGCTTTGGGTTTCGGTCAGGATGCCGGCCTGGCGCAAGCGCTGGTTGAGGCTGTCGCCGTTGCTGTCGCGGGCTATTTCGCTGGCCGCTTCCAGCCGTGCGCTGCGCTCGGCCTGCTGCTGCTTGATGCGCTCCAGCGAGTCCAGTGCGGTTTGCAGGCGCGAGTCGGTGCCCTGATAGCGCTCGGCAACTGCGGTTTGTGCACGCTGCACGCTCTCGGTCGCCTTGACTGTATCAGCCTGCTGCTTGAGGCGGCGGATATGGCTTTCGGCCTGGTTGATGGCGTCGCGCAGCTGGCTGGCGCTGTTGCCCAACTGGTCGGCCAGCTGTTGTTCTTCGCCCAGCTGGGCTTCCAGTGTGGCGATACGGCCGGCGACTTCCAGCGCCAGGGTTTCGTCGCCCTGCTCTAGTGCCCGGGTGGCGTAGCCTTCGTTGTTGGCAATCTGGCTGCGGGTTTCGGCCAACCGGGCCTGCGCCAGTTTTTCTTTGGCCATGAGGCCGGCCAGGGCCTCCCTGCTTTTGCGCAGGTCGTCGTCGGCATCACGGATTTCCTGGTCCAGAATGCGCAGGGCCTGGCTGTCAACCAGTGCTTCGCCGGCTTCGTGGGCACCGCCGCGCAAGGCGGTCAGCAATTTGCTCCATACACTCATGATGTTCTCCTGCGTGTGCTCAAGGGGTTGGCTGGTTGAGACTGCTTTCAAAGGCTTCGGTAATTCGCACCACGTTGTCAGCCAGGGTGTCGATTTCGTAGAGGACGCTGTCAAGGATGGAGCCGGCGCTGAGTGCGCCGAACATGATGTAGGCGTCCTGCTGGTCTGCGGTGGTTTCAATGCCGACCGAGGACAGCGGGAACAGTTTCTGCATTCGCAAAATCTGTTCGTTGAACTGCACCGGATCCTGCACCATGCTGACCGGCCACAGGTAGGCTTCAACAATGATCTGGCCGCCCGCTACTGCCAGAAACAGGGGCAGTTCGCCATAGTCATGCATGCGAATCAGCAGGCTGGGCTCGGTGCCTTCGATCAGCTCCAGGGTTGCCCGCCCGTCGCGGGCCAGTGACGTACCGTTCAGTGCTTCAAGCAGTGTTTCTGTGGTCCATGTGGTCGTGCGGGTCATGCTGTCCTCCATGAGGCGAGGGGTAAGGTGATCCTGTCCGGGCAGGCGCATCTGTTGCTCCAGTTCGGCAAGCTGTGCGCTGTATTCGGGAAGAATCCAGAGTTCTTTTTTAATCAGGCCCTGTTCGCGCAGACGCTGGCGATAAAGGCGCTGGTAGTAGGCTGAGGTTTTTTGTTCCATGACGTGAATTTAAACTATCACATGTGATTTTTGCAATATCTTACATGTGACGTTGATCACAGATTTGTATTCAGGTGTGAAAACAATTTTTCAGGCTGCCTTGGTGGCCTGTGCAGTGGCCGTAGAATGGCGGGGTTGACTGTTTGCCTGCTAATGCTTTTTTTCGCCTTTTGTGTTATAAAGCCGCCTTTCCACTTATATGGAAGAAACAACGTTCTCAGGGCGGGGTGCAAGTCCCCACCGGCGGTGATGCCTGTCGCTGTAGGCCAACTACAGGCAGGACAAGCCCGCGAGCGCCTGTGCCGCTGTGTACAGGGTCAGCAGAACCGGTGTGATTCCGGTGCCGACGGTGATAGTCCGGATGCGAGAGGGCGGAACCTTCGTGCGGCCCCGTGCTGCGCGTTTTGCGTGCTTTATGTGCGCTTCCCTCCTGTTTTACCCCTGAACTAGCAACTTTTTTGCGCCTTGAGCGCATGGAGACGCCATGTTTACAGGAATCATCGAAGCGGTTGGCAGCATTCGCAGCCTCACGCCCAAAGGCGGTGACGTGCGGGTGCAGGTGGCCACCGGCAAGCTCGATTTAAGCGATGTAAAGCTGGGTGACAGCATTGCCGTTAACGGCATTTGCCTGACGGCGGTGGAGCTGCCCGGAGACGGCTTTTGCGCCGATGTCAGCCGCGAGACCCTGGCGCGTACCGGCTTTGTCAATCTGCGTGAAGGTAGCGCGGTCAATCTGGAAAAAGCCCTGTTGCCCACCACCCGTCTGGGCGGGCATCTGGTTAGCGGTCATGTTGATGGCGTGGGCGAAGTGCTCAGCCGCAGCGACAGCGCCCGTGCGGTGGTTTTCAAAATCCGTGCGCCAAAAGAGCTGGCACGTTATATCGCCATGAAAGGCTCGATCACCGTCGATGGCACCAGTTTGACCGTAAATGCCGTCAATGGCAGCGAATTTGAGTTAACTATCGTGCCGCATACCTTGCAGGAAACCATCATGGCCAGCTATCAGGCTGGCACGCTGGTGAACCTGGAAATCGATCTGATCGCCCGCTACCTGGAGCGCCTGCTGCAGGGCGACCAGGCCGCCGAGCCGCAGGGCGGCATTACCGAAGCATTTTTGGCCGAACACGGCTTTCTGCGTTAACAGGAGAACTATTGTGGCGTTACACAGCATTGCCGAAATCATCGAAGACATGCGTCAGGGCAAGATGGTGATCCTGATGGACGATGAGGATCGCGAAAACGAAGGCGACATCATTATTGCCGCCGAAGCCTGCA
>CAZVDA010000020.1:0-16571 GCA_964625365.1 uncultured Thiopseudomonas sp.
GCTGGGGGCCGCTGGGGTCCCCGAAAAAACCGGACATGTATAGGTTTCCCGGACAGTTGAATGTGGGTGCGGATCAGGCGCGGGTGTAGGTTCGGTGTGAGCCACTGCTGGTCGTGCTGCCGGAACGATCGTAAAGGGCGGGGCCGTCATTGCCGCGCAGGATATTTAGTGCACTATCAACGCCCACCTGGTTGGTGCGGATCAGGCGGCCGTTGCGAATGTTGGCTGTTTGGCAGGCTTCCATCAGGCTGGCCAGTTGCTGGTGTTGCTCGGTCAGACGCGGCGCAAGGGCGGAGTTGGCGGTGAAGGCGGCAAAGCCTTCAGTACTGGCCGCATGACCGTGCTCACGCAGGATGTTGGTGCGCCGGTTGGCATTGTGCGCCAGGCTTTCGAGAAGGGGTTGTTTGCTCTGCAATAGCAGCTGCAACTGTTCGATTTGGCGTTCGCCAAGGGCAGCGAACTCCAAATCAAGGGTTTCCAGCAGCTGCCTGCAGGTATCAATATCTGTTTCGATAAGGTTTAACAGTTCAGTGTCGGCCATGGTGTACGCAGATTAAAAACGGGCTTCAAGGGCCGTTATCTTATCGGCAACAGCAGTGCTGTCAACACTGTACTGGCCTTCTGCAATGGCTTGACGGATGGCTGCCACTTTTTCTAGGTCAACCGGCTCGGCAGTGGCGGCCAGTTTTTCTGCCACGCCCTGCAGACGCAGCGCGTCGCTGCTGAGGTGTACGGCCTCACCCTGAAGGGAGCTGGCTGATGTAGGAGGCGGCTGGAGCGTGTTGCCAGCAATCTTGTTGCTGGATGCCTGGTTGGCACTCACATGGCCGCTGGGCGGCTGGGTGTCACCAGGTCGATTAAATTGAATGGCCATTGTAGTTCTCCGCTATGAGCGCGGCCGCAGATCACGGGCAGGTGTGTGGACGGCGGCGCTTTATGTATCTGACTTGCGCGGTGTATCGGCGCTTGGCAGGTAAACTTTAGCGGGAATACAAGACTGGTGTGCAGCAGTTGGCGCAGGCGTGCCGGCGGTGTTACATGAGAGCGTCGACTTGGCCGGGGCCGGTGACGATGGCTTGAATGATACGCTGCGAGCGTATATTGCGTACCTTAATTTGCTGGCCAGTGGTGCCGTCACTGAGGGCTTCGCCGGGCATGCGCACACTGATGGGGCCGCTGTTGGCACTGATGGTGACCTGGTCACCGCGTTTGATGGTGGGCGGGATGCGGATCATGCTGGAAAGCACAGGCTGGTTGGCCGGTAAGGCGCGGGCGCTAAGGGTGCCGGCGGCTTGGCTGATATCCAGCAGGTATCCTTGCGTGAGGGTGCTGATGTCGCGCTCGGCCAGCATCAGGTCAGTCGCCTGCAGTACAGTGTTGCGTTTAATCGGGTGGCGTGTGACCACAATATCCCTGTGCAGGCTGATATGTGCTGGCACATACAGTGCCCAGGGCGTGGTGCCAGTGCAGCGCACGCGCACGCTCAGGCGCCCGATGGGGACTTCCGTGTTTTCTAGGCTTGCTTGCAGCGGCTCGGAGCAGGATTTCATGCGCAGACGGTTGTCCAGCCGGCCGATCTTGATTTGATGCCGGCCAGCAATCTGGCTTGTGCTTAAGTAGTCTTGGACGTGTTGCTCAAGAAACAGGTCGGCGGTGTCGATAATCTCGTCGATGCTGGTGTAGGCGGCTGCCCGCGCTGCAGGGGCGAGCAGAATGCCGGACAGCAGACTCAGGATGATTAAGTGCAGGCCAGGGTGGCGTAAGAATCGCGGTGCTGTCATCATGGCCTCCATAAATGTAGGTTTGTTTGGGCGTCTGCTTTAGGTCAGACGTTTGCAGATTGTACGGTAGGGTAACACAGGGCCTTCAGTGCGTTGCATGGCGCGTGGTTTCTGGCGTGAACATCAGATAGGGTTGAGGAGCATGTATGGCTAGTGTTTTGGATTCGGTAAACCAGCGAACGCAGCTTGTTGGTCAAAACCGCCTTGAATTGTTGCTGTTTCGACTGTCCGGTTCACAGCTGTATGGTATTAACGTGTTTAAGGTACGTGAAGTGCTGCCCTGTCCGCCGCTCACCGCCTTGCCGCATGCTAGCGCGGTGGTTCGCGGTGTGGCATCGGTGCGCGGTACAACGGTGCCCATTATTGATCTGGCGCTGGCCACTGGGCGGCGCGAGCGGGCGGATCTTAAGCACAGTTTTGTCATTATTACCGAATACAACACCCGGGTGCAGGGTTTTTTGGTGAGTGGTGTGGAGCGTATTGTCAACCTGAACTGGGAGGCCGTGCTGCCGCCTCCGGTGGGCAGCGGCCATGATCACTACCTAACAGCGGTTACGCGGGTTGACGAGCAGTTGGTCGAAATTATTGATGTGGAGAAGGTGTTTGCCGAAGTTGTGCCCGGTGACGAGCGGGTGGATGACGGTGTTATTGACTCCGGCGTGCGTGAGGGAGCCAGCGGTCGCAAGATCATGATCGTTGATGATTCTTCGGTGGCGCGCAAGCAGTTAAGCCGTGTGCTGACTGAAATAGGTGTCGAGCTGGTCGTTCTCAACGACGGGCGTGCAGCCTATGAATACCTACACACTATGCTGCAGGAAGGGCGTAATCCGGCTGATGAGTTTGTCATGTTGATTTCGGATATTGAAATGCCAGAAATGGACGGCTATACCCTGACCGCAGAAATACGCAGCCATCCGGTGCTCAAAGATATGTATGTCATGCTGCACACCTCGCTGTCGGGCGTGTTTAACCAGGCCATGGTAGAGAAGGTGGGGGCCAACGAATTTCTGGCCAAGTTCAAGCCCAACGAACTGGCGGGCAAGGTTATCGGTCGCCTGCGTTCATTGCAGTAGGCTGCCTCTGGAGCATTTAAAGCATTAAAATGCCAGCAAATGATCTATACTTAAAAACGTATCATTCTTCTAAAAGGCGCATGCTGTGTCAGTGACTAATCTGGATTTCGAGTTGTTTCGCGACTACCTGGAAAAGCAGTCGGGTATTTTGCTGGGCGACAACAAGCAGTACCTGGTCACCAGCCGGCTCAGGAAGATCATGGAAAGCGAGCGCCTGCAGTCGCTGGCCGAGCTGGTGCGGCGCATGCAGTCGCAGCCACGGGGCGGCCTGTACCAGCAGGTGATTGACGCCATGACCACCAACGAAACCCTGTGGTTTCGTGATACCTACCCGTTTGAGGTCATGAAGAACAAGGTATTGCCGGAGCTGGCGCAAAAATACCCCAACCAGCGGCTGCGTATCTGGTCGGCGGCCTGCTCGTCGGGCCAGGAACCTTACTCACTGTCGATGATGCTGGACGAGTACGAGCGCAGCAATCTGGGCCAGTTGCGTGGCGGCGTGCAGATCGTGGCGACCGATTTGTCGGCCAGCATGCTGGAAGCCTGCAAGTCCGGTGAGTATGATGCCCTGTCGATGGGGCGCGGACTGTCGATCGAGCGCCAGCAGCGTTATTTTGAAAAGCTGGACGGCGGACGCTGGCGTATCAAGCTGCCGGTGCGTCAGAGGATTGAGTTCCGGCAGCTTAACCTGCTGGAAAGCTATGCCTTGCTGGGCAAGTTTGATGTGGTGTTCTGCCGTAACGTGCTGATTTATTTTTCTGCTGATGTCAAAAAAGACATACTGCGCCGGATTCACGCCACCCTGAAGCCGGGCGGTTACCTGTTTCTGGGCGCTTCCGAGGCCCTTAACGGCCTGCCGGAGCTCTACACCATGGTGCAGTGCAGCCCGGGGATCATTTACCAGGTCAAGTAAGCTTCTGAATGTTTACAGCTGCGCCGTGTGACTGACACCGCGCAGCTTTTTTGTTTCTGGCCGTGGGGATTTATGCGGATTGTAGTGGATGAAAACGTGCCGCAGGCACAAGCTTTTGCGCGGCATGGTGAACTGGTTCGCCTGCCCGGACGTAGCCTGCGGGCCGCCGATGTGCGTGATGCCGATGCGCTGATCGTCCGTTCCATCACCCGCGTCAATGCCGAGCTGCTGGAGGGGAGCCGGGTAGGGTTTGTCGGCACTTGCACCATAGGCGTGGACCATCTGGATACCAAGTGGCTGGAGCAGCAGGGAATTGCCTGGAGCAACGCGCCGGGCTGCAATGCACGCTCGGTGGTGGAGTATGTGCTGGCTGCCCTGCGTCGGTTGGCCCTGCAGCGCCAGTCCAGCCTGGCGCAGCGGTGTTACGGGATTGTCGGGGCCGGCGAGGTCGGGCAGCGGTTGGCCAATGTGTTGAGGGCGCTGGGCTGGCAGGTGGTGTTGTGTGATCCGCCACGCGCAGCCGGTGGCCGTGCTCCTGTGGTCGAGTCGCCAGCCGGACAGTCTTTTGTCGATATCGACGAGCTGATTGCGCGTTGTGACGTGATCTGTCTGCATACGCCGCTGACGACTTCGGGCGCGTGGCCAACCCGCCATTTACTGGATGAAGAGCGCTTGCGCCGGTTACGGCCGGATTGCTGGCTGGTCAATGCCGGGCGTGGTCCGGTGATTGATAATCAGGCGCTGCTGGCGGTGTTGCAGGAGCGTGACGATCTGGCCGTGGCGCTGGATGTCTGGGAGCACGAGCCGCTGGTTGACCCGCGGCTGGCTGCCCGCTGCGCGCTGGTGACGCCGCACATTGCCGGTTACAGCCTGGATGGCAAGATTCGCGGTACCGAAATGATTTATCAGGCGTTTTGTCGCCATTTTGCGCTGGATGCGGGGGAGGGCGTGAGCTATCCACTGGCTGAGATTACCCATCTGGGTGTCGGTGACGGCGTGACTGCAGAGCAGTTGCTGTGCCGGCTGTCCGTGCTGTTTTACGATCCGCTGGCTGATGATGCCGCGTTGCGGGCTACGCTGGGGCTGGACGCACAAGGGCGTGGTGAGGCGTTTGACCGCCTGCGCAAGCAGTATCCGGTGCGGCGGGAAATGCCTGCAACCAGCGTGCAGTTGCCGGCAGATGCTGTGGCGTTGCAGCAGGTAGCCAGGGCACTGGGCATGCCCTGGCAGGTGGCGGGCCGCTAACGGCTCAGGGGTTTCTGGCCAGCGGGTTCAGGTTGAGCCAGTCAATCAGGATGTGGGCGGTTTCCTTCAGGTAGGCGTCATCTTCGGGCTTTTTGTCCTTGTCGTCGGCCGCTTCGGCCATCAGGCTGTCGTCATCTTCTTCCTTAAGTGCCTTGAGCGGTTCTTCACCCTTGGCCGTGCGCAGCCGGTTTTCCAGTTGCAGTTGCAGCTGGTCGATACGTTCCTGTTCGGTACGGCGCACGCTTTCCTTGAGGCTGACACGGGTTTCCTGCAGTAGCTGGCGCACCAGGGCCAGGCGGTCGCGGCTGTAGATGAAATCGGGGTCCTGCAGGGTGCGGCTGTCATGTCGCGCCTGTAGTTCGGACAGATAGGGCTTGAACGGGTCTTTGCGTGCGGCGATGGCCGGTTTGATGCTGTCCCATGGCATGGCTTCCGGCAGGGCGCTTTCACCAATCTGTTCGGTATCGACCAGCGCCGGATAGTGGATGTCGGGAATCACGCCCTGATGCTGGGTACTTTGTCCCGATACACGGTAAAACTTGGCCAAAGTGAGCTTGAGTTCGCCATGGTTGAGCGGCTGTATGCTTTGTACGGTGCCCTTGCCGAAGGTCTGGCCGCCAATGATCAATGCGCGGTGGTAGTCCTGCATGGCACCGGCAAAAATTTCCGAGGCGGAAGCCGACAGACGGTTGACCAGCACGGCAACCGGACCGCGATAGAAGGGGCCGCTGGCCTCTTCGTCAGCCAGCACATCGACACGGCCATTGCTGTTGCGCACCAGTACGGTAGGACCCTTGTCGATAAACAGGCTGGTCAGTTCGGTGGCTTCCTGCAGCGAGCCGCCGCCGTTGTTGCGCAGATCGATAACAATGCCCGATACCTTTTCCTTTTGCAGTTCGCTGATCAGGCGCTTGACGTCGCGGGTGGTGCTTTTGTAATCAGGATTGCCAGCGCGGTAGGCCTTGAAGTCGATGTAAAAGGTGGGAATCTCGATCACGCCGATACGAGACGTATGGCCGTCCTGCTCCAGCTCCAGAATGGATTTTTTGGCGGCCTGCTCTTCCAGCTTGACCGCTTCGCGGGTCAGGCTGACCACCTTGCTAGTTGGGTCATTGGGCGCGTTGCTGGCGGGGATGATTTCCAGACGAACCTGGGTGCCCTTGGGGCCCCGGATCAGCTTGACCACTTCGTCCAGCCGCCAGCCGATAACGTCGACCAGTTCCTTGCTGCCCTGGCCGACGGCAATGATCTTGTCGGCCGGCGCCAGCAGTTTGCTTTTGTCGGCAGGACCGGCGGGGACCAGGCGCACAATCTTGACGTGCTCGTTGTCGTTTTGCAGCACGGCGCCGATGCCTTCCAGTGACAGGCTCATATTGATATCGAAGTTTTCCGCGTTTTCCGGTGACAGGTAGCTGGTGTGCGGATCGTAGGTCTGGGCGAAGGCGTTGATATAGGTCTGGAACACGTCCTCGCTACGGATTTGCTGCAGGCGCTTGAGCTGGTTGCGGTAGCGCTTGGTGAGCAGCTCGCTGATGGCGCTGTCCTGTTTGCCGGCCAGCTTGAGGCGCAGTACCTCGTCTTTCAGGCGCTTGCGCCACAGATCCTGCAGTTCGGTCATGTCGGCAGGCCAGGCGGCTTTTTCCCGGTCGGTTTCCAGGCTTTCGTTGCGGTCAAAGTCCATGTGCTCAAGCCCTTGTTTCAGGGTGTGCAGGGACTGCTCCAGATACAGGGACTGGCGTTGCAGGTACAGACGGTACAGCTCGAAACCCGGCTCCAGATTGCCCTTGAGCAGAAAATCGTCGTAGCGGGTTTCCCACTCCTGATAGTGATCCAGGTCCTGACGGGTGAAAAACAGGCGCGCCGGGTCCAGATTTTTCAGATAGTTGGCGTGGATTTTCTTTGAGCGGGCGTCATCCAGCGGCGGTTTGTTATAGTGATGCCGGCGCAGCAGCTCAACAATGTTCAGACTGGCGATAACCTGCTCGCGTTCGGGCTGCAAATGGTTCCAGTCGCCGCCGGGAATGGCAGCCTGTACATTCAGGCAGAGCAACAGGCTGAACAGGGCGGCTGTCATGGCGCCGGAAAAAGGCAGTTTCATAGGCTTCATTCTTTTGTTGGGTGGCCGTTTGGGCGTCTGGATGAAAAACTAGGGGTCAGGGTCGCAGGCGTACAGAGGTTGTACGGATTGGTCAACAAAGGGGGTCTGGAGTTCACGGGTGTGATGAACCTTAGCATAAAGTAAAGAGTGTATAGCACACTACTATGGAGGCAGGATGAAGGCTTTACAAGCAGTCGAAAAGAAACCGGTGATGGTCGAGGTGCAGGCTCCGGAGTGCCTGGTGGGACAGGTGCGGATTCGCGTGCAGGCCAGCGGCCTGAACCGGGCCGATTTATTGCAGGTGGCAGGTTTGTATCCGCCGCCGCCCGGCGTCAGCGATGTGCTGGGGCTGGAATGCGCCGGCGAGGTCATCGAGGCGGGGGACGGCAGCGGCTGGCAGGTGGGCGACAGGGTGTGTGCCTTGCTGGCGGGTGGTGGCATGGCCGAAGAGGTCTGCGTAGACGGTCGCCATGTGTTGCCCTGGCCTGCGGGGCTGGATGCGGTGGCCGCAGCTGCCGTGCCGGAGGTGTATGCCACTGCCTGGCTGAACGTATTCCAGCTGGGCGAGGCGAAAGCCGGTGACAAAGTGCTGATCCATGCCGGTGCCAGCGGTGTGGGTTCGGCGGCGATCCAGTTGTGCAAGGCGCTGGATATTGAGTGCTGGGTCAGTGTTGGCTCGCAGGACCGGCTGGATTATTGCGTGGGGCTGGGTGCCAAGGGTGGCGTGATTCGCGATCAGGGTATCGAGGCGCTGCAGGCGTTTGGTCCTTTTGACGTGATTCTGGACCCGGTGGGTGCCAGTTACGCGGTGCAGAACCTGAAAATGCTGGCGGTGGATGGCCGCTGGGTTAATATTGGCCTGATGGGCGGGCGCCGGGTCGAGCTGGATCTGGCCTTGTTGCTGGGCAAGCGCATCCGGCTGATCGGCTCCACCCTGCGTACCCGTGATGACGACTTCAAGGCGGCGCTGGTGGCATCGCTGGGTGAGCATGTCTGGCCGCTGTTTGCGGCAGGCAGGCTGGACCCGCGTGCGGAGGAGGTGTTCGGGTTTGCCGAAGCGCCTGAGGCCTTTGGTCGGCTGGCCAGCAATCAGGTCAACGGCAAGCTGGTGCTGAAGTTCTAGGGTACAAAGGCCCGGCGCGTGGCATCAGGCTTTCCACAGCGCCAGGGCCTGTTCCAGATAGCGGTTGCTGGCAGCAAATGCCTTGATGCTTTCAATCTGGATCGGCTGGTTCCAGGCGTCCGCGATGATCAGCAGTACGGGCTTTTCCTTTTGGCGGATACATCCGGCCAGCAGATTCTGGCTGGCCAGTCCGTCCAGAAAGGTACGCTCCAGATGATCGGAGATCTGGTTGAAGTTATGGCTGTGGATGTGCAGGGGTTCGCCATGGCGCATGATGTGGCGGAACACCGGATTGGTGCTGCGGTCGGTCAGGCTTTTTTGCAGGGTAAAACGAAAGCCCAGCTGGCATACCGGAGCCAGCTGGCCGCTGCCGTTGTTGATGCTCAGGATCAGTACGCGGGATAGCGCGCCGTGTTTAAGCATGTTTGCGTAGTGGTTGAGCAGCTGCAGGGTATTGCGGAACTGGCTGGGACGCACAAGCTGTTGTGCCTGTGACTTCCACCGGGCAAAGTCGAAGGACGACTGCGGTGTGTCGCTGTCTGGCTGGCCGGCGGGAGCCTTGGCCGGCTTGGGCGCTGCGACCGGCACGGGTGCCGGCTGGATGCGCCGCGTGGCCCATGGCCAGATCAGGGCGCGGGCGGGGTGCCACAGGTTGGTCGGGCCCAGATAGCGGGCATGTTCAACGCTGGTCTGGTGCAGCTTTTGCTGAACGTCTTCCAGCGGCTGGTGCAGATACAGGCTGATCAGGCGCTGCCAGCGCAGGCTGTGATTGTCGCCCCACGAATTGTGGGCGGCCACGGCCAGCCCGTTGGCCATGACAATGCTGTTGGCCGGCTGGCCAAACCAGGTGTTGAGGTCTTTTTGCTCGTCCAGCCGCCGTTGCTGCTCCAGGGGCTGGTCATGCATGCGTGCCAGATGCAGGGCGCGGCCAATAATGCGCGGATTGCCGGCCAGTGTGGCATAACCGTCAATGATCCACTGTGGCAGGGACCAGCGCTCGGCCAGCGCGTGACACAGGCTGACCAGCGGCACGCCCAGCAGTTCCTGCTCGACGCGGCGTGCCGGCTCGCGGTTGCCCAGCACCCGTTGCTCCCAGATTTCCAGCAGTTCGGGATGGCGGGTCAGCAGAGGCCAGAGCGGCGACAGAAACAGCAGGCTGCCCCAGTGAATTTCCTGCCACAGGCGGGCCATCTTGTGGGCAAACAGGGCGTTGGCATGGCGGTTGGCATGCTGGCCGATCAGCCAGACCTGGCGCAGGTTGGCCGGAATGGGCACCCGGGATTCATCCATCAGCGAGCCGAGCAGCGCCGTGCAGCGGGCCATGCCCAGCCGTTTAAGAACGGCATCCAGACTGTGTGCCGGCTCGCTCAGGCTGTTGCGGCTGCGGTTGGCCTCGCGAAACAGGATCAGTGCAATGCTGGGCGCTTCGCTGACTGCGCGTGATATTTCACCCAGGCTGCTGCTGGACCTGGCCATGACCTGCTGCACGCGCTCTTTTTGCCCGGTATGCACCGGCAGGGCAGTGCGGTCGAGCAATATTAACCATTCATTTAATGGTCTGGGTTGGAGTATACTGTGCCGCATTTGGCGCTCTTCCTGTAACAGCAAGACGAACAGTCGAATTGGGCTGATGGTAGCAAAAAAAGGTTCTTTTGGCCTGTAAATACATCTGATCAACGTGTGATGGGCAATGATTAAAATTGTAGGCATGCTGGTTGTGCTCGGTTGCGTTCTGGGCGGCTACCTTTTATCGGGCGGCCATATCATGGCGATTGTGCAGCCCTTTGAGGTGTTGATTATTGGCGGGGCGGCTTTCGGTGCCTTCCTGCAGTCCAACCCCGGTTCAACCACCGGGCGGGTGGTCAAAAAATCCCTGCAAATGTTCGGCACCCGCTTCAACAAGGCGCTCTATCTTGATGTGCTGAAAATGCTGTACGACGTGCTCAACAAAAGCCGCCGCGAAGGCATGATGGCCATTGAGGCCGATATCGAAGACCCCAACGCCAGTGCCATTTTCAGCAAGTATCCTGCCGTGCTCAAGGACGCCCAGATGACCGCCTTCGTTTGCGATTACCTGCGCATCCTGTCGTCCGGCAATATGGCCCCGCACGAATTCGAAGGGCTGCTGGATATGGAGCTGGAGTCGCTAAAAGCCGACTTCGAGCACCCGGCCCATGCGGTCACCCAGGTGGCGGACGGATTGCCGGGCTTTGGTATTGTGGCGGCGGTACTGGGTATCGTAGTTACCATGGCCATGCTGGGTGAGGCCGAGCAAAGTGCCATTGGCCAGCACGTAGGTGCGGCGCTGGTGGGTACCTTCCTGGGTATTCTTGCGGCTTACGGCTTTATGGGGCCGCTGGCCTCGACGCTGAACCACGACGCAGCCGAAGAACTCAACCTGTATGCAGCCATCAAGGCCACGCTGGTGGCCTCGGCCTCGGGCATGCCGCCTAGTCTTGCGGTCGAATTTGGGCGCAAGGTGCTGTATCCGGGCCACCGCCCGAGCTTTGCCGAGCTGGAGCAGGCCGTTCGTGGCGGCTAGGCATAACCCATGAGTACCAATCAGCCCATCATCATCAAGCGCGTCAAGAAAGTCGTTGGCGGGCACCACGGCGGCGCGTGGAAAATCGCCTTTGCCGACTTTGCTGTAGCCATGATGGCTTTCTTCCTGGTGATGTGGCTGCTGTCGTCGGCCACGCCCGAGCAGAAAAAGGCCATTTCCGGTTATTTCCAGGACCCGATCGGCTTTAGCGCCTCGGCCAGTCCCTATGTGATCGACCTGGGTGGCACACCCACTCCGGCACCGGACCAGACGCTGAACCCCGAAGTGCCTGATGAGACCTCAATGCAGCAGGAGGACGCCGACAGCGACCTTAACAGCCTGATGGAACAGCTGGAGCAGGAGCGTCTACAAATGCTGTTGCAGGACCTGCAGGCCAAAATCGACGAAAACGACCTGCTGCGTCCGTATCGTGACCAGATTCACCTATCCATTACCCAGGACGGCTTGCGTATCCAGATTCTGGATGATGAAAAGCGCCCGATGTTCGCCCTCGGCAGTGCCAACCTGCAAAGCTATTTTGAAGACATCCTGTACATGATGTCCGGTGCCTTCCGCAGCGTGCCCAACAAGATCAGCATTGGCGGCCATACCGATGCCAAGCCGTACTCGGCGGGCGACCGTGGTTTTGGCAACTGGGAGCTGTCCGCCAACCGGGCCAATGCGGCACGGCGCGCCCTGCAGTCGGGCGGCCTGGAAGAATCCAAGATTGCCCGGGTGGCCGGTTATGCGTCATCGGTATTGTTTGACCGCCAGAACCCCTATAACCCGGTCAACCGCCGTATTGATATCGTAGTGCTGACCAAAAAAGCCCAGGAAGATCTGGAAAGCTCGGCCAACAACGCGCAGGACGATGCCGGTCAGCCGCCGCCACCGCCTTCGGCACCCGCCGGCAGGCCGGAACGCCAGCGGATGAACCTGTTTGAGGACGGGGTTATCCAGACCGGGCGCGGACGCGGCTAGCTGATTCCGCCCAGCAGCATGCGGAAGCTGTTCAGCCGGTCCTGGCTGATCTGGCCGTCCGCTACGGCTCCCAGCAATGCACAGCCCGGTTCGTGTTCGTGACTGCAGTCACGAAAGCGGCAGCGGCCCAGAAAGTCGGCAAACTCGATAAAACCTGCTTCCACATCGCCGGCATCCACATGCGCCAGGCCAAACTCGCGTATGCCGGGCGAGTCAATCAGGCTGCCGCCCGCTGGAAAGTGGAACAGGCGGGCAGTGGTGGTGGTATGGGTGCCTTTTTGCGTCAGCGGTGACAGGACACCAACTGCCATGCCTGCTTCTGGCAGCAGGCGGTTGACCAGCGAGGATTTGCCCACGCCGGACTGGCCGACAAACACGCTGATACGGTCTTTCAGGCAGTCCTGCAGCTGCTCCAGCCCCTGGCCCTGTTCGGCCGATACATCCAGAATCCGGTAGCCCAGCCCCTTGTACACAGCCAGCAGCTCGCGTGCCTTGGCACCGTTTTCGCCGTCCAGCAGGTCAGACTTGTTGAGCAGCAGCAGCGGCGTAATGCCGGCATGGCTGGCAGCCACCAGATAGCGGTCAATCAGGTTGGCATGCGGCTCGGGCAGCGGGGCAAACACAATGATGATCTGGTCCACGTTGGCGGCCACCGGCTTGAGGTGGCCGCGCATGTCGGGGCGGCACAGCTCGGAATGGCGCGGCAACTGCGCAACAATCACTCCGGCACCCTGGGCGGCGGGACGCCAGATCACGCGGTCGCCGGTTACCAGCGCAGGCAGGTTGGCGCGGATATAGCAGCGGTAGTGGGTGCCGGCCAGCTCGGCATCCAGCGCCTGAATTTCAACCTGCACCCCGAAGTGGGCAATAATCAGCCCTTCCTGCTCCGGCCCCAGATCGGCCCCCTGCAGCTCGTCGAGCATGCGCGCTTCGCGTTTTTCGGCGCGGGCAACCCGCTCCTGCTGGATTTTGTCGATGCGCCAGCTTTGCCGACGGGTCAGAATGCGTTTGGCCATGGGGCTGCTGTATTCCTGTCAAGGGACTGATAAGGCGGGCAGCATAGCACGAGTGTGACGCGCATTTAACCGGCCCAGCCCAGCGCGCGGGCGGCGGCATACAGCGCCATGAACAGAAAACACAAGGCGGCCAGGCTGCGGATCAGGGTAAGGGGCAGGCGGGCGGCGGCAAAGTTGCTGACCAGCACCACCGGCACATTGGCCAGCAGCATGCCCAGCGTGGTGCCGGCAATCACCGCCAGCAACGCTGGATATTGGGCGGCCAGCATGACGGTAGCAATCTGGGTTTTGTCGCCCATTTCAGCCACAAAAAACGCCACCAGACTGGCGACAAAGGGGCCGTACTGGCTGAGCAGGCCACCCTCGTCATCCATGGTGTCGGGAATCAGCGTCCAGGCAGCCACGGCCAGAAAACTGGCAGCGAGAATCCAGAGCAGGGTGGTTTCTGAAAAGTAGCCGGCCACATGATTGCCCAGTATGGCCGCCAGTGCATGGTTGAGCACGGTAGCAACCAGAATGCCGGCAATAATGGGAACGGGCTTGCGAAAGCGGGCGGCGAGAATAAAGGCTAGCAGCTGGGTTTTGTCGCCGATCTCGGCCAGGGTGACAATGCCGGTCGAAACAAACAGGGCTTCAAACATAGGAATATTCCGGGGGCGGATCTGGATTGCGAGCAACATGACATACGCAACGATCCACCCGGTGGCTGCGCATGTCATGAGTCTCGTCAAATCCGCAGCGGCTGTATCGGCACGCTGTCTGAATCGCCGGCGCCATGATCTGTGGATCAAGTATGTTGACGCGGGCGCCGTGCAGGACACGGCAGACTACTCCCTCAGGACGGGGCGCATGGTACGGGCGAGGGGGAGGAATTGCAAGCTGGAAGGCCAAGAGTACGCCTCTGGATGTGGCGCACAACATTGCAGTAGTACGCCAGACCCTGCACGTTTACTCGGTTAATGGCTGCCAGTAGGCCCGCTCGTAAGCGGGATAGAGGTGAAAGACGCTGCGGGCGAGTTCGTATCCGGCCAGGCTGATGCCGGCAAAACGCTCGGGCACCGCGCTGCGCATGACCCGGTTCATGTCGTCACCGTTGGCGGCCGCGTCACGGAACAGCTGGTCCAGCCAGCCAAGATAGTCGCGCATTTGCAGCAGGGGGCGATTGTCGCTGGTAACCGGACCGTGGCCGGGCACCAGTGTTTTCCAGGGTAGGGCGGCCAGTTGTTCGATGTCGGCCAGCCATGCATTGATATCCGGTGTATGTGCGGTCGAGGGTGCGCGCTGGTAAAACAGGATGTCACCGGCAAACAGCACGCCGGTTTGTGGGTCCAGTACCACCAGATCAGCGCCGGTGTGGCCGCTCATGGCGTGTAGCTCCAGCGTATAGGTACCGATTTTCAGGGTGCCTGGTTCCAGCAGTGTGTCGGCCTGTACCACTTCGGTGCCGCGCATCCAGTCGCCTACCATGCGGTACATGTTTTCCGCCATGGCATTGCCTTCGTCCGCAATCAGTTGCGCGGTGGCGGGCAGGGCGGCAACCAGGGCATCGGGAAATGCCTGATTGCCCAGCATGTGGTCGGGGTGGTGGTGAGTGATCAGGATGTGTCCAACCGGCTTGTCGGTGATGCGCTGGATGGCATCGGCCAGTTCCCGGCCATAGGCAAGCGAAGGACCGCTGTCGATCAGGATGGTTTCTGTATTCGTAACAATAAAGGCAATGTTGGCGATATTGCCGCCGTTTTCATGGCTGAAGTTGTCGGTGCTGCCTTCCAGCAGCCAGGTGTTGTCGGCAATTTGCCGGGGTTGCAGGTTGTAGGCGGCCTGTACAGAAAGGCTCAGGCTCAGGCACAGGCTGAGCAGGAAGCAGGGTAGACGTAATGACATGGGGAGCCTCCTTAAAAACGGGCGTTGAATTCGTTGCCATTGTTGTCACGCAGCCATAGCCGGGCATGGGTATCGCCCTTGAGTGCCAGCGTCAGCGTGGGGTTTTCACTGACCGAGGCAAACAGTTCGAAGCTGGCCAGCACCTGGCCGCTGTCGTCGCGCAGCTCGGCATGGTCCACATAGTATTCGGGGATGCCGCCGGATAAACCGTTGTCCATCGGGTGTGAGATGCGCATGCGCAGCAGGCTGCTGTTGTCGCGGGCATGGCGTGCGCCAAAGATTTCGCCGACATGCTTTTCCCAGCCTTCCTGGGCGCGGGCTACGCTGGGAGCCGTGCAGCCGCCACCGTCTGCCTCAATGTGTCCGGTGCCTACATGCCACAGGCCGTCATCCATCAGGAAAGCAGCGCGCAGGTGAGTAGCCTGTTCGACGCGGATGCGCACGGCAATCAGGTTTTCCAGCTGGCTACCCGGCTCTACCACCATGATTTGCGGGATGGGGTTGAGTTCGGCCCACAGCATGATTTTTTTGACTTCACCGGTCAGCTGGCGGGCATCGATCTCGATGGGTACCTGCCGGGCATCTTCGGCAAACGGCGGGGTTAGAACATGGATGCGTTCGTCGAAGACATACCCGGCATTGTCGAGCAGGCGCTGGTGGTAGTAATCCCACATGGTGGATTCGTGGGGTGATATTTCGGCGCTTTGTACGCCAAGCGCGCAGGCGCTCAACAGCAGGCCGGTCATGATCTGTTTATACATGGGGCACCTCTGGATGGATGGGGGTTGCCTTAAAGCATAAAGCCCCGGGCGCAAGGGACGGCCGGGGCTTTAATGATCCTGCTGAGGCAGGCGTTAGAGCGTGTCTTCGGCGCGCTGCTCAATATAGGTGCGGATGGCCCAGAGCGCTTCCTGGCTCAGGTGCTCGGCCATACGTGGCATGTAGATTGCGCCATTGCGCACGGCACCGTTGATGACCCGCTCCTTGAACCATTCGTCACCGTTGATATCTGCATCCAGTTCGCGCAGGTCCGGTGCAATACCGCCGGACATGGCTTCCAGTCCGTGACAGCGGGCGCAGTTCTGGTTGTAGGCAGACGAGCCGATCTGGATGGCCAGGCTTTTCATGTCGGCATCGGCTACGCGGTATGGGTTTTCGTCCAGCCACTCCTCGCCGAGCGGAGCCAGGCCGTCGGTATTGGCACCCTGGGGGACAACATCGCCGTGCGCCATGACCAGAGTAGAGAAGGTGCCGGCCAGAACAGTGGTCAGAAATGCTTTTTTCATGATGTAGATACCTGTTTTGTTGTTATGCAAGGCAGCGCCTGGACGGTCCGGCGCTCAGTTGCTGGCATCTTATGAAGTGTGACGGGGTTGTCAGAAGTCTGCTTTGGTTGTCCGCGTTTAGTTCCTTGGTAGCAGGCAGCAAAGTAGTAAAAACAGGGGTATTGGTGCTAGTGCCAAATGACCCGCGGGCTGGGAGTTTATCCCGTGGCGACAGGGAATAAATCCGTATTTATTTTTGTGGCGCTCTAACACTATGTAAACCGTCAGGGCGCACCTCGATGGCGCTAGATGACCCGAACAACAACAAATGGGAAGTATGACAATGCCAAATGTAACCCAACTCACCAAAAAGCCGCTTGCTACTGCTGTAGCCGGCTTTATTCTGGGCGCCGGCCTGCTGGGTGCCTCTGCCGGATATGCCAAGCCTGTAACCTGGGAGGATATCGCCAACGACCACAAGACCACCTCTGACGTACTGCAGTACGGCATGGGCACCAATGCCCAGCGCTTTAGCCCGCTGGCACAGGTCAACGACAAGAACGTATTCAAGCTGACGCCTGCCTGGTCCCATTCATTTGGTGACGAAAAGCAGCGCGGCCAGGAGTCCCAGGCGCTGGTGCATGACGGTG
>CAZVDA010000021.1:0-15400 GCA_964625365.1 uncultured Thiopseudomonas sp.
TCCACGAAGTGATCCGCGCCGCCGCTACCAAGCCCTTTGGTTTTGTACCCTACACCCCAGGCCCCGGCCTTGGCGGGCATTGTATTCCCATTGACCCTTTCTACCTGACCTGGAAAGCCCGCGAATACGGCATCAACACCCGTTTTATTGAGCTGGCCGGCGAAATCAACCACTACATGCCGCGCTGGGTGGTACATAAAGTGGCTGACGCGCTCAACGAACAAGGCAAGCCGGTCAAGGGCAGCCGTATCCTGATTCTGGGTCTGGCCTACAAGAAAAACATCGACGATACCCGCGAATCCCCCGCTGTGGAGCTGATGGAGCTGTTACAGGAAAAAGGCGCGGATATCGCCTATTCCGACCCGCATGTGCCGGAGTTTCCGCAAAAACGCGATTACTGGTTTGACCTGACCTCGGTCGAGCTAACCGCAGACAGCATCCGCAGCTACGACTGCATCCTGATCGCCACCGACCATGACGGTTTTGATTACCCGTTGCTGCAACAACATGCACGACTGATTGTGGATACTCGCGGGCGGTTGCAACCGGCACACAACGTAGTCAGTGCCTGATGCTCCCGCTGTTTGCAGGCGAAAATACATACGTCGCTGATAAGGTATGTATAGGGTTCCAGCATGCCGGCCCTGTCCGGACACCGGGAAAACCGCTGCTGCACCAGTCTAGCCATCCATACAAACCTCCCTGCAATCAAGACAGCCGTTAAAAGCTGTTTGCCTAGCAGCGGCGCTCTTAGTAAGGTAGACAGCACGACAAAACAAGTCGCACTACCGGGGCGCTGCCTGTGCCTTTGAGTGCAAATAACAAAAATCAGGGTATGCCAATGGCTGCAGAGCAGGATGACATCATTTTATTCGCGGACGACCCCGAGCCGCCGGCGGATATGCAGGCGGCTGCCTGGCACGTTTTGCTGGTGGATGATGATCCCGACGTGCATCAGGCCATCACCCTGGCCCTGCGCAACCTTGAGTTTGAGGGACGCCGTCTGGCTTTCAGCCACGCCTCAAGCAGCGCCGAAGCGCGGCAGTTCCTGCAGGGCGATATCCGCTTTGCCGTGGCGGTTGTCGATGTGGTGATGGAGTCCGATACCGCCGGCCTTGAGCTGGTGCGCTACATCCGCGAGCAACTAGGCGACACGGCCCTGCGCATCATCCTGCGCACCGGACAACCCGGTTATGCGCCCGAGATGGCCACCATCCAGGATTACGACATCAATGACTACCGTACCAAAAGCGAGCTGAACCAGACCCGGCTGTTTACCAGCCTGACCATGGCCATCCGCTCCTATGCGCAAATCCGCCAGCTGGAGCTGGGGCGCAGCGGACTGGAGATCATCCTTGAATCCACCCGCCGGCTGGGACGGCCCGAAGGGCTCAACCAGTTTGCCAGCGGGTTGCTGACCCAGCTGTGTGCATTGCTGGGCGTGGACTGCGACAGTCTGGTATGTGCAGCGGTCCAGCCGGACACACGCATGCCCTATGTGATGGCAGCCGCCGGCGGTTACAGCGCATGGCTGGGACTGCCCCTGCAGGAGCTGCCCAACGCAGCGGTTCGCACAAGCCTGCAGCAAAGCTTGGAGCTGCGCGAGCACCGTCTGGACAGCGTACTGAGCCTGTACTTTGCCGGCGTGGACAATCAGGCACTGGCCGCGTACGTCAATATCGAACAACCGCTGGACAGCATTCAGCGCCGCTTGCTGGAAGTGTTCTGCAGCAACATGTCGGTGGCCTTTGAAAACCTGCAGCTGTATCTGGACATCGAAACCCTGGCCTATCAGGACGCACTGGTGGGCCTGCCCAACCGCAATGCCCTGCTGCTGGCACTGAGTCACCGGCCAGCCAGCGACAAGGTACTGGCGCTGCTGGATCTGGACAACTTTTCCGATATCAACAACATACTCGATGAAAACTTCGGCGATACCGTACTTAAAGTAGTAGCCAACCGCCTGCGTGAACGCTTCTCTCCCGACACGCTGGTGGCTCGTCTGGCCAGCAACCTGTACGGACTCTACGGCCCCGCCCACGAAGTGTGTCCCGATTATATACAGGCGCAGTTTGCCGAGCCCTTCAAGCTGGAAGGCACCCAGATGTTGCGCCTGTCAGCTACCTCTGGCCTGGCCTGTCCAACTGGCCAGAGCGGCCCCGAACTGCTAAAAAATGCCGGGGCCGCACTCAAGCAGGCCAAACGGCTGACCCGTGGCAAGGCACTGTTCTTCAAGGCTGAACAGAGCCGCGCCGCACGCGACCGCATCAACATGCTGCAAATGCTGCGGGTGGCGCTGTCCGAGCAGCATCTGCAACTGTACTACCAGCCCTTTATCCGCCTTGCAGACCACCAGCCTGTGGGTGCCGAATGCCTGTTACGCTGGCGCACACAAGACGGCCAGTTTATCCCGCCGGATGTTTTTATTCCCATTGCCGAGCAATCCGGCCTGATGGTGGCCATTGGCGAATGGGTGCTGCGCACCGCACTCAACTGGCGTGCCAGCCTGCAGGGCAAGGTGTGTGACAGCTTCCGTGTTGCGGTCAACGTCTCCCAGGCCCAGTTTGCCGAGCCGGACTTTGTCGAGCGCCTGTTATGCATCCTGCAGGAAACCGGCGTGCCGGGGCACCAGCTTGAACTGGAACTCACCGAATCGGTTGCCATTGAGAATTTCGACCGGCTCAAAAACAAGCTGGAGCAGATCCAGGCACGCAATATCGAAATCGCCATGGACGACTTCGGCACCGGTTATTCGTCACTGAGCGTACTGCAGCGCCTGAGCCTGAACCGCCTCAAGATTGACCGCAGCTTTGTCAGTGCAGAAAAACATCACGACAACTTTGGCATGGCACAAACCATCATTGCCATGTCGGCCCACCTGCAGCTCAAAACCATTGCCGAAGGCATTGAAACCGAAGAACAATGTGCCGCCATGCGGGCCGCCGGCTGTCAGGACGGCCAGGGCTACCTGTTTTCCCGGCCCTTGCCGGAGGCGGATTTCCTGCAGTGGCTGGCAGCCCACAACGGAGACTGAGTCATGCGTATTCCCGGCAAGTATTTGATCCTTTTAATGTGGCTGGGGATAACGACAGCACAGGCTGATGAAGACTGGCGCATCGGCGTGCTGTACTGGTCGGATACCATTCCCGGCCAGCAGATCATGCGCCAGGGTCTCGAAGACGCAGCCCTGCGCATCAACGAACAGGCACGCGACAGCGGGCAGCGCGGCATACAGCTGCAAACCTGGATAGCCGGCGACGGCACCGCTGGCGTCGAGCGCCAGATCAGCCAGATGCAGGCGCTGGTCGCCAGCCGGCCCGACGCCATCATTGTACAGCCGGCCGACAACGCCGCACTAGCCGGACCGCTACGCGAAGCCAACCGCGCCGGCATTCCGGTTGTCGCCTATGACCAGTACATCAGCGGCGGCGAGCTGGCGTCCTTCATCACCTCCGACAATTACCAGGCCGGCGTACAGGGCGGCGAATACATTGCCTCGCTGTTTGCACCCGGGCAGGTACTGCGGCTGGTGCTGGTCGAATACCCGCTGATATCTGCGACAGTGGAGCGGCTGAACGGTTTTCTCGACGGCCTGCAGGCCGCCGGAACCCGTTACCGCATCCTCAAAAGCTACCAGGCGGTACACCACGAAGAAGGGCTGCAGGCGGGCCGCGACATTTTGCGCGACTTCCCGGACAAGCACAGTATCGACGTCATCTTTACCGTCAATAACGGCGGCGGCCTGAGTGTGGTCGAAGTGCTGGCCGGAGCGGGACGGGACGAGATTGCCGTTGCCACGGTGGACGGCGATGTCGAATCGGTTGCCAATCTCAGCAACCGCCGCCTGACCCGCATCGACAACGCCCAGTTTTGCGCGGTGCTGGGAGCCACCGCCCTGCAGACCACCTACCGGCTGTTACAGCAGGAACCGGTGGCGCACCATATCCTCATCCCCGTGTTTCCGGTAACCCTGGAAACCCTGGACCGCTACCCCGGCTGGCACAGCCCCCTCCTGCCCGCTTCCTTCAACAAGCCCTGGCCAACGCTCAGCCCGCTGTGGGACAACCGCCTCAAGGAACACCCCTGATGCAACAGCCGGATGATTACAGCAACATCGACCGCCGGCTGGCACTGGCCTATGGCGGTCTGATCCTGTGCCTGATGCTGACCGTCCTGCTGGTCACCGGCTGGTTCTTTTTCAACACCATGCAGCGCGGGCAGGACCGGCTGGCCAGCCTGACCACACAGATACTGGCCGACTCTCTGGCCAAGGTCAGCTTCAGCGGCAAATATCACTCACGCCTGCTGCTTGAGGAGCTGGCGGCCAAGCATGCCAGTGCCGCCTATATCCGCCAGGTTGCCGCTGACGGAACGGTCATCGCCCACAGCGACTTCAGCCACAACGACACGCATCTGGATGCCGACGAAACCGGCTTCATACAGCAGGTGCTGCAGGCCCCCGGACAGATGCACACCCGCTACCTGACCCTGGACGGAGAACCAATCCGCGAGGTCAGCCTGGCCTACCGTGGCGGCTTCGACAATCGCCTGCAGGGCGTACTGCAGCTGGGGCTCAATGAAACCGGCATGCGCGAGGCCCTGATCAGCAACCTGGCCTACATCCTGATGCTGATGGTGTTTCTGCTGATCATCGGCATGCTGGCCACCTACTTCATCAGCCGTCACTTTGCCATGCCGGTTCGCCGGCTGGCACAGGAGCGCGAGACCGAAAAGCAGCGCCTTAAATACATTCTGGACGCCATCAACTGTGCCACCTGGGAATGGAACCTGGAAACCGACGAAGTCATTCTCGACGAGCACTGGGCCGAAATCATTGGCTACAGCCTGGCCGAACTGCAGCCGGTCACCAGCCGCACAGCCCTGCTCCTGACCCACCCCGACGATATCGAGCAAAATGCCGACACTGCCTACGCCCACCTGCGGGGCGAGCGCGAGCGCTACATCAGCGAAACCCGCGCCCTGCACAAGGATGGCCACTGGGTGTGGGTACGCGACAACGGCATGGTGACCCAGCGCAAGCCCGACGGCACACCGCTGAAAATGATCGGCGCACGCCAGGACATCACCACCCGCAAGCTGGCCGAAGAAAGCGCCCTGCAGGAAAGCGAACGCTTCCAGGCGCTGATCAAGGCATCGGATACCGGCGTCTGGGAGTGGGATTCCGAGCAAGAAACCCTCTGGTGTGGCGCTGAATACTTCAGCATGCTGGGCTACTGCAAAGAAGACTTTGACTGCGCCACCGACCTGCAGCAGGTGTGGACCAACCTGCTACACCCGGATGACGTAGAGCAGGCCAGCGCCTGCTTTGCTGACTATCTGGCCGGCGACACCGAACAACTCTACGAAAACGTGTTCCGCATGCGCCACGCCAGTGGCAGCTGGGTGTGGATTTCCTCGCGCGGGCGCACCCTGCGCGATGCCAACCACAAGCCCGGCTGTCTCACCGTCGGCGCGCACATTGATATCACCTCGCTCAAGGAAACCCAGAACTCGCTGCTGGAAAGCCAGCAGCGCATGCAGGTGATCAGCGACAGCATTCCCGACAGCATGGTGTACCGCGTGGACTGCGGCCTGCAGGGCGAACAGCGGGTATTTACCTACATCAGCCGTGGCGTCGAGCAGCTCCACGGCGTGAGCGTCAACCAGGCACTGGCCGACAGCCGGCTGATCTACGAGCAGTTCATTGTTGACCGGCAGCTGATGGAAACATACGAAAACGAATGCATTGCCGGGCTGAAAAACTTCCGCCTGGAGGTAGAAATCATCCGGCCCGATGGCGAGCGCCGCTGGATGCTGCTGATATCCTCGCCACGGCGTCTGGCCAACGGCCATATGGTGTTTGACGGCATCGAACTGGACATCACCGCCCGTCGCCAGCAGGAACAGCAGATCCTGGAGCTCAACAGCAGTCTGGAGCAGCGGGTGGCCGAACGCACCGCCGAGCTGTGGGACACCCTCAACAACCTGCAACGCACCCAGAACGAGCTGCTGCAAAGCGAAAAACTGGCATCGCTTGGCGCACTGGTTGCCGGCGTGGCCCATGAACTGAATACACCGATCGGCAACGCGCTGATGGTCGCCAGCTCGTTTGAGGCGTCGCGCAAGGCATTCGAGCAGGGCATGCAAACCGGCCTGACCCGCAGTGCACTGACCAGCATGCTGGACGAAGTCCGCGAGGGCAGCCTGATTATCGAGCGCAACCTGGAGCGTGCCGCCGAGCTGATCGGCAGCTTCAAGCAGCTGGCGGTGGACCAGACCAGCTATCAACGGCGCAGCTTTGAACTCAAGGTACTGAGCCGCGAGATTCTGGTAACCCTGCAACCTACCCTGCGCAAAACACCCTACCGGCTGCACGACAAGCTGGCCGATGACTGCCAGCTGGACAGCTACCCCGGCCCGCTGGGCCAGGTGTTGATCAACCTGATCAGCAATGCCATTGTGCATGCCTTCGAAGGACGCGAGCAGGGCAACATTACCCTGGGCAGCATGCTGGACGGCGACACGGTAATCATCACCGTCAGCGATGACGGCGTCGGCATGGGCGAGGAAGGGCTAAAGAAAATCTTCGATCCCTTCTACACCACCCGGCTCGGCCAGGGCGGCTCGGGGCTGGGCCTGCATATTGTCTATACGCTGGTGACCGGCCTGCTGGGCGGGCGCATCGAGGCCAGCAGCGAGCCGGGCAACGGCTGCCGCTTTACCCTGTACCTGCCAAAGGTAGCGCCGCTGCCGTCCTGAAGATCAGAGCGGATCAGGTGCCCAGACTATCCGGTTACGCCCGCCCGCCTTGGCCTGATATAGCGCCGCATCGGCCAGCGTAAAGGGCTTGTCATCCGGCTCCAGCGTGGTCGGTGTAAAACAGATGCCGCCAATGCTCATGCTGACATGCGAAGCCGTGGGCGAAGCCGGATGCGCCAGATTGCGCTGGCGCAGGGTGTCCAGAATGCGCCCGGCAACCAGACTGGCATCCTTGCGGCCGGTTTCCGGCAGCAACACCACAAACTCCTCGCCGCCATAACGGGCGGCCAGATCGCCGGGACGCTGCACACAGTCGCGCAACACAGCGGCAATTTCCTGCAACACACGGTCACCGGCGGCATGGCCAAGGCTGTCGTTGTATTTTTTAAAATGGTCCACATCGGCCACCAGCAGGCTCAGCGGCGAACCGGAACGCTGGCAGCGGTGCCACTCCCGTTTGTAAGCCTGGTCGAACTGCCGGCGGTTGGGAATACCGGTCAGGCCGTCCAGCGACGCGAGCTGCTCCAGCAGGCGGCGCTGGTGAACGATCTGCAGCTGGTTACGCACCCGCGCCCCTACCACAGCAGCATGAAAGGGCTTGCCGATATAGTCAGACGCACCCAGCAAAAAGCCCTGCTCCTCGTCAGTGGGCGAATCCAGCGCGGTAATGAAAATTACCGGAATATGACGGGTCGTATCCTGACGCTTGAGCTCGCGGATCACCGCCAGGCCGTCCATTTCCGGCATCAGCACGTCAAGCAGGATCAGGTCGGGCAGGTGCTCGCGGGCGCGGGCCAGTGCCTGCTCACCGTTTTTAGCCAGAATCAGGCGGTAATCATCCTGAAACAGCTCGGTCAGCAGCAGACGGTTCTGCTTTTCATCATCCACCACCAGCAGGGTGAAGGAATGGGGCGGCATGCTGATCATGGACGGCTCTCCAGCAGTGAGTGCAATGGTGCAAGCGCAGCCAGCGCATCTTCGTATTCAACGTCTTCAATCAGCTCGCGCACGCTGGACAGTACGGCGCCAGCCTGCGCATGACCGGCCAGGGCCTGCTCCAGCTGCTCCAGCACGCCCAGCGCCCGGGCATCGTCGGCAGCCAGCAGCTGCTTTAACTGACCCAGTAAACTGGCCGCTGCTGCGCTGTTGTTCTGTATGGCCGCACTGACCGGCTGCAGGCGCTGCAGCTGGGTGCATAGCCCCTGCAGGCTGGCGTCCAGTGCCTGCAGCTGCGAGTCGTCCACCTGCTGGCCGTCGGCCAGCAGGTATTCAATCGCTTTGGCCTGTGTAGACAACGTCATGGCACCCAGGGTCGCAGCACCGGACTTGAGCGAGTGGGCCAGCCGCCGCGCCCGCTCCAGGTCACCCTCCTGCTGGGCCAGCGCAATGCCGGCGGCGTTGTCGCCAAACTCTCCGGTAAAGTTGCCCAGCAGGCGCAGATACAGCTCGGGGCGGTTCATGCAATGCGACAGCCCCTTGGCGGTATCCACACCTTCCAGCTCGGGAATGTCCCTGTTGCCGGTGCTGGCTGCCGGAGTAGCAACCGGCCGGTCAGTCACAACGCCGCGGTGCGGAATCCACTTGAGCAACGCACTAAACAACGCATCGGGATCAATGGGCTTGGTCAGGTGATCGTTCATGCCGGCTGCCAGGCTGTTTTCGCGGTCGCCGGCCATGGCATGGGCGGTCATGGCCAAAATGGGCAGACTGGCGTGGCGCGGATTGGCGCGCAGGGTGCGGGTGGCGGTCAGGCCGTCCATCTCCGGCATCTGGATATCCATCAGCACCAGGTCATAGTCGTTGTTTTCCACCTTCTCCACCGCTTCGCGGCCATGCACGGCGGTGTCGATGCTGACGCCGGTTTCTTCCAGAAACGCCGCCGCCACAGTGCGGTTGAGGGCCACATCATCCACCAGCAGAATGCGGGCATGGGCAATGGGGCTGAAATCATAACTGGCCGGTGGCTGGCCGGCAGCCGGTGCGCGGGCGGGCGGAGCGGCCTCGATGCGGATCGCCCCCCTGGCCAGCAGCGCTTCCAGAATGCTGTCGTACAGGGCAGACAGGTTGACCGGCTTGGTCAGGATATGCCTGAGGCCAACGCTTTCCACCAGCCCGGACAGTTTTTCAAAACTGCCGGCCGTCACCATCAGGATGGAGGGAATCTGGTCTTTCAGCGTGCTGTTGATGGTGCGGGCCGTTTCGATGCCATCCATTTCCGGCATCAGCCAGTCCAGCAAGACCAGCTCGAAGGGATCGCCCGCCGCACTGGCCTGACACAGCCGCTGCACGCCCTCTTCACCGCTGACCGCCGACTCGGCACGCATGCCGAAGGTTTCCAGCATGCTGCACAGAATGTCGCGGGCACTGGCATTGTCGTCAATCACCAGCACGCGCAACTGGTTCAGCACTTCCACCTGGCCGCTGACAGCCTGGCAGGTGCTGGTCTGGACGGGGTTGCTGGCCTCGCGCAGCGGCAGGCTGAAACTGAAGGTACTGCCAACGCCCGGCGTACTTTGCACGGCTATCCGGCCACCCATCAGCTCCACCAGCTGGTGACAGATGGCCAGCCCCAGCCCGCTACCGCCAAAGCGCCGGGTCATGCTGCCGTCCACCTGGGTAAACGGAGAAAACAGCTCGTCCAGTTTTTCTGCCGCAATGCCCATGCCGGTATCGCGCACGGCAAACGATAATTCGGGAACGCCCCCGTTACCGGTGCCCACACTGGCATGCAGGACAACTTCGCCCTGCTCGGTAAACTTGACGGCATTGTTGACCAGATTGACCAGCACCTGGCGCAGGCGCAGCGGGTCGCCGGACAGGTGTAGCGGTACACCCGCATCAATATGAAACAGCAGCTCCAGTCCACGTTCCTGGGCACGCAACGCAATCTGTCCGGCAACATCGCGCATCACATGCTCGAGCGAAAAATCCACCTGCTCGATATCCAGCCTGCCGGCCTCGATACGTGAATAGTCGAGAATGTCATTGATCAGGCCCAGCAGCATGTCGGATGCACCCAGCACCTGTTCCTGATAGTTGCGCTGGTTGTCGTTGAGCCCGGTTTTAAGCAGCAGCTTGCCCAGCCCTACAATGGCGTTCATGGGCGTGCGTATTTCATGGCTCATGCGTGCCAGAAAGTCCGACTTGGCACGGCTGGCCTCCTGCGCGGCTTCCATGGCACCTGTCAGCTCCAGGGTACGCTGGCGCACCTGCTCCTCCAGCCCCAGCCGGTATTGTTCCAGCTCGCGGTCGCGGGCCTGCAGGCTGTCGATCATCTGGTTAAGGCTGGTGCCCAGCTGGGCCAGCTCGTCAGCACCATGAATCGCCACCCGCTCCTGCAGGTTGGGGTCCTGTGCGACACGGTCGGTCAGACGGCTCATGCGGATCAGCGGCGCAGCCATGCGGCTGGCGGCGCGGTCGGCCAGAAACAGCAGTACAAACAGCATGCCCAGCAAACTCAGCGCGGTTTTGGTCACCATGTCGGCAATGCTTTCGTGCAGATAATCCAGCGAGGCAACCACCTCGATGGCGGCACTGCCGCCGGTGCCCGGCACCGGTGCCCAGACGGTAAGGCGCTGCTTCTCGAACAGTGCACCTTCGCCCCCTTCCGGGTAAGCATGGTCATGGGCCCAGGTGCTGCTCATGGCCGGGCTGTTGTATTCGGCAAATATCCGCTGGCCATGGTCGGCCACCAAATGTACCTGCATCACACCGGGGTTGCCCTGCATGGACTTCAGCATGCGGGTTGCTTCACGCACGTCCTGAAACTCCAGCGCGGCCTGGCTGTTATAGGCAATCAGCCGCGCCTGCGACTGCAGGCTGGTCTGCCACTCGCCACGGATCAGATGAATTTGCAGCCAGATCATCAGCCCCATGATCAGGACAACGGTCAGCACGGCGGCCAGTGACAGCAGGGCCAACAATTTGGTACGGATGTGATGAAACTGGAACATACGGGTTCGTGCTCAGGGCGTAACGATGGTCGCCAGGCGCAACAACTGGGCGCTGAAGTCTGCCCCCTGCTGCGTCGCGGCGGAACGGTTGATAAGAATGTTGATCTGCCCGCTATTATCCAGCGCCAGCTCGACCATGCCGCCCTTGCGGGCAAAGCCGTCAATATCGGAAATGGTCACCAGCGGATAGGGCTTGAGCGCCTGCAGGTGGGCATCCAGCCGGCGTGTTTCGCTTTTGGCGATGTAGACCAGCTGACAGTCTGCCGCCTGCTGTGTGGCATTCAGCAACTGCACCTGTACCTGTTTGTCATCCGGCAAGGCGCTGGTCAGGGTTTGCAAATGGTTGTCAAAGGGATTCTGGCCCAGCAGGCAAATCACCGGCGGGGTTTCGACAGCCTGCTCAGGCAAATACACAAAACGGGTCAGCTTGACCAGCAGCGCGGCCTTGACCGCCCGCTCGGACACCGCCGGACTGGCCGCCTGCACAACCGGCAGGCCAAAGCCTGCCAGCAGCATGGCCAGACAGGCGCTGCGCAGCGCCGGCTTCAAGCCCCTACTCAAAAGCGCCATTGTGTAGACAGCATCCAGGTTCTGGGCTGCTGCGGCATGTCCCAGAAGGTCATGCTGCCGGAGCCGGCCGCCGCGTAGTAGCGCTTGTCGGTGAGGTTATACACGTCCAGCCACAGGCTCAGGTGGTTGCTGGCCAGCGCATGCCAGCCCAGATGCAGATCCATAACGGCGTAACCCGGGGTGGCGCAGCGTTCGGGGGCTTTTTGCGTACTCTTGCAACTGGCCGGCGGCAGTTCGGTGCTGGACGGCGCTTTTTTGCGGCCATTGGTGACACTGCCAATCCAGCGCAGCTTGGGCGTAACGGTCAGCCGGTCGTAATAACGCAGGGTGGTGCCCAGTTTCAGCCGGTAGCTGGCCACATAGGGAATTTTGCGGGTGCTGTTATCACCCTCGCTGATGCGGCCATGAATCCAGCCGGTTGTGCCCCACAGATCGCCACTCCAGGCATCATTGAGGGTGTAGCGCCACTGCAGGGCCAGGTCCAGACCGGTCTGGCGCTGCCAGCCGGCATTAACCTTGGAGTCGGGGCCGACCAGCACCGCGCCGGGAATAAAGCTGGTGTTGTTGCCCGGCAGGTCGCGGGTGGTCACCAGATCGGTAATGCGGCTGTGATAGAGGTTGCTGATCAGGTTGAGGTTGCGGGTGGGCCGCCACTCCCAGACCAGGCTCAGGGTTCTGGCTTTTTCCGGTTTGAGCGATTCATTGGGCACCCTGAAGCCGTTGCCGATGTAATTGCCATTGGCGTCCTGACTGCCGTCAAAGGTGCCGAAATAGGCCAGGCTCTCTTCCGACGATGGCTCACGGAAGGCTTCGGCATACATCAGCTTGAACAGATGGCGCTCCAGCGGCTTCCACACCGCGCCCAGACGCGGATTATAGGCTTCGCCATGCATGCGGTGACGGTCGTAGCGCAGGCCCAGCGTGGTGGAAAACTGCGGGCTCCATTCAGACAGCAGCTGGCTGTAGGCGTGATAGCTGCGGCGGGTGCCGTGCATAATCTGGATCGGCAACGGCGTATTGGGATACACCATACCCTGATTACTTGGCGAATGGCCGGTATCGTACTTGAACGGCATCGAGCCGCCTTCAATGGCCGCCTGGCGCTGATAACCGGCGCCGGCCTGCAGCTTGTGCGCCTGGTTGATCTGCCAGCTCAGGCTCTGCTCGATGGCTGCGCGCTCTCCATAGCTATACGAGTAGCCTGGCTGAAAGCCGTTGTAGATATTGTTGTAATGGGATTGCGGGTCAATTTCCAGCTGCGAGTAATCCACCAGCAGCTGCGCCTGGATGCTGTCACCCAGCTCGAAGCGGTAACGGCCATAGGCAGTGTCTGACGTGCTGATCCAGCGTGCCTTGCTGCTGTAGCGGGTAGTGGCGTAGGGGTCCACGGTGCTGGTCAGGTTGGAAAAATAGTGCCGGAAATAGCCCAGCGTAAACTGCTCCTGCACATCCAGACGGGCAAACAGGCTGTAGCTGCCCATGTCGCCCCGGTAGCGCTCGCGCTGTGCGGCCGGAATGACGGTGCTGCCTTCATAGACGGCATCCACCTTGCGGAAATGGCTTTTGTAGTACGTGTCGAGCCGGGCACGATCGGACTCCTGCCAGTGGCCGCCGACCGACAGCTTCAGCGGGTACGCATCACCAGTACCGGCCATGAACGAGGCTTCCTTGCTGTTGAAGTTGCCGGCACCCAGCGATACCCATGAGTCGCCGCTCTGGTTGCCGGCTTCGGTAATGATGTTGACCACGCCGGACACCGCATCCGCCCCATAGAGCGCTGCCGCCGGACCATACAAAAACTCGACCTGTTTGGCCTGGTACAGGCCAAGGTTTTCCGCCACCGGATAAGTGCTGCCCGTGGGGTGGCTGATGCGCACGCCATCCATCAACACCAGCAGACGGCTGGGGCCCAGATTGCCCTGCACCGTGAACTGGTTGAACTGGGACGTCTTGGTGCCACGCTGAAAGTCTACGCCGGGCATGTCTTCAAGCAGGTCGGCCAGGTTCTTATAGCGGCGCTCGCGGATCTGCTCGCGGGTCACCACCATAATGTGTGCGGCAGTCTGGTCGCGGGTTTCAGCGCTGCGCGAGGCTGTAACAATCGGGATATTGATCAGCTCGGCCAGCGACAGCTCCATCAGCGCAGCAGCGTTGCCTTGTTCAAACGCTGTCGCACCGGCAGGCATACCCAATGCAGCGGCAAGCAGGATGCAAGGGCTGGGGGCAGAAATTCTGGTTTTAAACGACATGGTTGCGGGCCTGCAGGCGAAGGTTGGATGGGTGGCAGATATGAGACGTCCTTCGCCACTAACCGGGGTTCCAGTACGGGGCGGGTACTATATCACCGCGCGCCGTCATGTCAGACTAATGGTTAGCGGCCCCCAAATGCCTTCAACATGCTGTTCAGGCCGTGCATAACCCTCAGGTTCGCCTGCTCCATGGCGTTAAGCGCACACAGCGCCTGTTCCAGCTCCCCGTTGCGATAAAAGCGGATGGCATCACGGGCGCGGTCATGCACCGCCCTGTGCGGATCTTCCATGGCGCGGTAGTCCTGCAGGCCGGCAAACAGCTCTCGTCCGTCGCCGCTGTAATACCACTGACCCAGACGGCAATGCTGCTCGTCGGGAATATCTTCGGCACGGGTATCAGATATGCCGAAAAACACCTTGTATACCTCCAGCTTGAGTTCCAGCTCGTCGATGTTGGCCAGCTCCACGTTGGCCAGCACCGCCGATGAGCTGATGGCCTGTTCCATGCGCTGCGACAGTTCCAGCAGCTCGTGCATGCTGGCCACCGCCTGCTGGCTTTCAGCGGCATGGTTTTCCGCCTCCTGCGCGCCCTGATCCATCAGCTCGCGGGCCCGGCGGGTTTCGTTCTGAATATCCAGAACCAGGTGTGAAATATCCTCGGCAGCGCCGGATGTGCGCTGGGCAAGGTTGCGCACCTCGTCGGCCACCACGGCAAAGCCGCGACCGGCCTCACCGGCACGCGCCGCCTCGATGGCAGCATTGAGCGCCAGCAGGTTGGTCTGGCTGGCCACGTCCTGAATCAACTGCACAAAACCGCCAATTTCCTCGGCCCGCCGGTTCAGGTTGCTCACCTGGGTGGCTGCGTTCTGCATGAGCTGAAACGTGGCCTGCAGGTTTTCGGCAATGCGGCTAAAGGCTGCGCGGCTGCTGTCGGAATGTTCGGCAGCACGCAGCGCCGATGCCTTCTCGTTGTTGAGGGTGTCGGCCAGATTCATAAACGAGTTTTTGACCCCGTTCAGCGAGTCGCCAAAACTGCCCAGACTGGAGTAAACGCCCTGATGGGTACTGCGCTCGCGGCTGTTCTGCTCCAGTTGATGCTGCAGAGCGTCCTGCTGCTGTTGCAGCTCCAGGACGCGTTGCTGAAGCTGCTGGTTTTCAAGCTGCAGACGGTCGTTTTCGTGCTGGCTCTGGCGAAGCTGGTGTTTGAGTTTGGCAGAAAACATGGCAACTCCGGCATAACAGAAGGAAAAAGCCCGACAAGGGAAGCCGCATGATAAATGAACAGGCTGCGAAAAACATGCCGAACAAAGCTACATGGCAGTATGCCAGACAGCAGCCTATAACAGAGCAAACCAGTAGGGCAATTGCAGATTTACGCAACCGATAGTCTTGATGCGACAGAACATGCATCTCGATAGACAAAAACTATCTCTTCATAATACATACTTTATTGATATAAATATCATTTCTGATAAAGTGACCACCATATTCACCAGCAAGAGGCAAACCCATGGAAAACCAGGCTCCCGTCATGTCATTTCCCCGCTTGAACGAACCCGCTCCGGCGTTCAAGGCCAACACCACCCACGGCATCAAGTCGCTGGAAGATTACAAGGGCAAGTGGCTGATCCTGTTCTCTCACCCCGCCGACTTTACCCCGGTATGCACCACCGAGTTCGTCGCTTTTGCCAAGGCAGCTCCCCAGTTTGCCGAGATGAACTGCGAACTGATCGGCCTGTCCATCGACAGCGTATATTCCCACCTGGCCTGGACCCGCAGCATTCAGGAAAACTTTGGTGTCGAGATTCCTTTCCCGATTATTGACGACATCAAAATGGAAGTGGCCGGTGCCTACGGCATGGTGCACCC
>CAZVDA010000022.1:0-15282 GCA_964625365.1 uncultured Thiopseudomonas sp.
GTCACGACAATTTCTACAGCCAGTTTGTCAAAGAGTCCATCGTCATCACCAGGCGGAAAACCCGACGCTTTACCGACAGCCGCAGCAACGATGCCTGTCTGGGCAACTTTTTTCTGGACTATGACCAAGAGCGCGCCACCAAAATGGGTCTGCTGCACGCAGCGGAGGATAGCCCATCAGACAAGGATGATTATTCAGTCAACCTGATCAATGGCGTAGCCGGCAGCGGCAAAACGCTTATCCTGATCAACAGAGCGCTGCTCTATCAAAAAAAGAACCCTGATAAAAAAACCATCATCCTGATCCACAATAAGCCCATTGTTAGCTGGGTTCGCAGCATCATCAGACAGCATAGCCGCGATATTGCAGTCGAAACCTTTCATGCTTTTGCCAAACAACAAGCAGAGCGTGCGCTGGCGACAAAAATCAACCCGCTGTTCAAACTCTATGCCAGCCATATCCCCAACCTGGCCGAGCAAATCAAGCTGGATAAGGACAAGATCGCCGAAGAAATCGAATATATAAACGACTATCTGATTAGCAGCGAAGAAGCCTATCTGGAGTACGAGCGCCAGGGACGCGGTTTTTCGCTGCAGAAAAACCAGCGCAGCCTGATCTGGCAACTCTACGAAAACATAACTGCCGCACTAAAAACCAACAACACTGCTGGGCAGCCGCACCTGGCCAGTCTGTACATTCGCGACCTGTGCCTGCTGGACAGTCCCGAAAACCTGCGCAAATATGATCACATCATGATTGATGAAGCTCAGTTTTTTGCGCCATCTTGGCTGCAACTGGCGAAAAAATCACTCCAGGCCAACGGCAAAATTTTTATGTGTGCCGACCCCAACCAAGGTTTTTTAAAACACCGCCTCAGCTGGCGTAGCGTCGGCCTAAATGTACAGGGCCGTACTCGAAAACTGCAACAGCCCTATCGCTCGACCTATCAAATCATGGCTGCCGCCAACCGGCTGATTTCTTTGATTCAGGAAGAGGATGAAGACTATGTAAAGCCAGAGTTTCGATCCATTCCCCACGGCCCGAAACCCAAGGTCATTTATACCGCCAGTCAAGCCGACGAGAACACTCGTTTTCTCAATGAGCTGAACAATCTAATCCACCAGAACAGCATCCCTCTAGAGCAGATCGTGGTATTGACCAGCGGCTACGCCGACAACATCCAGCAGTTAATCGAACAACGTATCGGTCAAGGCATTAGCTTGGATATCAACAACTACACACAGCAGCGTGCTGATCAATCCAACAAAATCAGGGTAATGAGTATCAATAGTTGCACCGGCATTGAAGCCTCCGTTGTGCTGGTGCTGGGTGCCGGAAAACTCATCGCCGCCTATAACGACATCCGGCTCAGCGCAGAAGAAAAGCAGCAGACCATGCATGAGTCCATTCGCAAACTCTATGTATCCATGACCCGTGCCGCACAACACTTGGTCATATTCAGTACCGAGCCACTGCCCTCCATTCTGGGTGAAGCCATTGAAAGTAGCGGCCGGACTGCATAACAGCCTGCCTGCATCTGTTTAAGGGCTTCCGCTTGATCCTGCAATCTGGTCTGTCATATATCGGTTTCACACAGCGCCGCCGGTGTGATGTGTTTCAGGTCGTGGAAGTTTTTCATGGCAGTCACCTTTAGCAGTTAAGAGGGTGCCAAGCGAAATTGGTACACGAATCGGTACACGACACTTTGAGGAAATAAAAAAACCCCTAAGTATCAGGTACTTAGAGGCTTCATATGGTGCCCGGAACCGGAATCGAACCGGTACGAAGTTGCCTTCGAGGGATTTTAAGTCCCTTGCGTCTACCTATTCCGCCATCCGGGCTGAATGACAGGACCTGGCCATGCTGGCTCAGGCAGGTGCGAGAATATATAGGGTTTGCCGGTCAAGTTCAACTGTCCGGCGGGCTTTGTCAGCAGCGGAAAATCAGGTGGTTCTCCCAGTCTTCTTCGGCGACTTCGGTTTCGCTCAGCATGCGTCCGAGCTGGGAAATGCCGGCGGCATGCACGGCATTTTCGTCGCCGCAGACCAGCGGGTGCCAGGGGCCAAGCGGTTTGCCTTCGGCCAGCATGCGGTAGGCGCAGGTGTGCGGCAGCCACTGGTACGAGGTGATATCGCCGGGTTTGAGCTGGATGCAGTCCGGCACAAATTTTTGGCGCTCAGGGTAGTTGCTGCAGCGGGCGGTGCCCAGATCCAGCAGTTTGCAGGCAATGCGGGTGTAGTAAATGCTGTCGGGATCTTCGGCATCGGCCAGCTTTTGCAGGCAGCACAGGCCGCAGCCGTCACACAGGGATTCCCATTCCTCCTGGTTCATCTGCTCCAGCGTTTTGCTTTGCCAGAACGGTTTGACGATGGCGGCCATGCTTATTTACCGGCGGCCTTGCACTGCACGTTGACGCGCATGCGGATGACTTCATGGTTGAAGCCGGCGGTTACGTGGGTTTTCTGGCCGGCAACCAGCCGTGCATTGCGCTTGACCGGTACGCCGGGGCCGCTGCGAAAGCGCACGTTGCACTGGGCATCCGCAGTGCCGTGGTTGTGCAGTACCACGGCTGCCGTGTTGTCGCCCAGGTCGAGGGGTTCCACCGCTACGGTGACATCCTGCATTTTTTCTTCCACTTCAAATGGAAAAGCCCAGCTTTGGTTACAGGCCAGCGCAGCAGCCAGCATCAGTGCTTTTTTGTACATGAACAAGGTTCCGCCTGAATACAACAGGCGCGCATTCTAACGTAAATCGCGCCATTTCGGGCGAAATCCTGTTTCCGGCAGGCGGATATCACTCCAGATCCAGTTTTTCCTGTTCCTGTTCGGGGGTGAGCGAGAAGCGCTCGTCAAAGCGTTCGAGCTGGATGGTCACGCGCCGGTTGGCAGCCTTGTTGGCCTCGCTGTTGTTGGGTTTGGCCGGATAACGCTCGCCGTGAAAGCGCACAATGATGGCGTCTTCGACAATACCCTTGCTCATCAGATAGTTTTTTACCACCAGCGCGCGCCGCCTTGACAGGTCGCGGTTGAGCAGCCGGTCGCCACTGCTGTCGGAGTGGCCGTCCAGGCGTATGCGGTTGACGGTTTTATCCTCGGCCATGTAGTCGAGCAAAATATCCAGATGCGCCATGGCGCGCTCGCTCAGGTCGTACCCCTCATCAAAGCGCACCATGGTGAACTTGGCCTGGTCAAAGTTGATCGGCAACAGCTTCGCGGTGCAGTCCAGATAGTCCTGATAGGCTTCCTGCACATTGACCGGATGCAGGCGGATCTCGACGGGATCGCCCTGCGCCGTCTTGTGCCGGACCACCGGCGAGCGGCCTTCAAGAATGCCGGTCAGCAGGCGGCCAGCCTGTTTCTGGTCGGATTCGGCGCTGCGCTCGTTGCCGGTTACCGGCATGCGGCCCAGCAGCAGGTCGCTTTCGCCACCACGCCAGGGGGCAGCAGCGGCATACAGGGTAGCCTCGCCACGGGCCAGCCAGGCTTCGCGGGTAACAATGCGGAACACCGGCTTTTCACCGGCCCTGCGCACAAACATGCCATGACCAAAGCGCGGTACGGGCTGGCTGAGGCGACACTCGAAACGGTCGCCTTCGACCTCCCATTTGACGTCTTCAATCCGCTCCTGAAACGTCAGCGCCTGTACCAGCACCGGCACAGCCAGAATTCCCAGCCAGAAAAAACGGCGCATAACACTACTCCCAACAAAAATTTGACACTTTATGGCCAGTCTTGCGGTATCAGCAGGCTGATACATGATAAGTACGGCATTTTACGGTAAGATTTGGTGTTTATATTCACCACAGACCTACGGGACCACATGATGACCGATCGCCTGACCATTTTACGCCCCGACGACTGGCACATTCACCTGCGTGACGGTGCCGTCCTGCAGCATACCGTCGCCGATGCGTCACGCATGTTCTCTCGTGCAATTATCATGCCTAATCTGGTGCCGCCTGCACGCAATGTCGAGGAAGCCGGCCAGTACCGTGACCGTATTCTGGCTGCCGTGCCGGCCGGGCGCAGCTTCGAGCCGCTGATGACCCTGTACCTGACCGACCAGACCACCCCGGACATTATCCGCGCCGCCAAAGCCAGCGGCTTTGTGCATGCCGCCAAGCTGTATCCGGCCGGAGCCACCACCAACTCCGATTCGGGCGTCACCGCCCTTGAGCATGTGTATCCGGCGCTGGAGGCGATGGCCGAAGTGGGCATGCCGCTGCTGGTACACGGCGAGGTCACCCACGGCGAAGTGGATATTTTCGACCGCGAGAAACGCTTTATTGACGACCAGCTGGCCGGACTGGTGCAGCGCTTCCCCACCCTTAAGGCAGTGATGGAGCACATCACCACCGCCGATGCGGTGCAGTTTGTCGAGTCGGCCCGTGCCGGCGTGGCGGCCACCATCACCCCGCACCACCTGCTGTTCAACCGCAACCACATGCTGGTTGGCGGCATCAAGCCACACTTTTACTGCCTGCCAATTCTCAAGCGCAATATCCATCAGCAAGCACTGTTGAAGGCCGCCACCAGCGGCAATCCGAAGTTTTTCCTGGGTACCGACTCGGCTCCCCATGCGCAGCACACCAAGGAAGCCGCCTGCGGCTGCGCCGGCTGCTACAGCGCCTTTGCCGCCATCGAGCTGTATGCCATCGCCTTTGAGCAGGAAGGCGCACTGGACAAACTGGAAGCCTTTGCCAGCCATTACGGTGCCGACTTCTATGGCCTGCCGCGCAACACCGAAACCGTCACCCTGGCCCGCGAGCCATGGCAGGTGCCGGCACAGCTACCCTTTGGCGACACACAGGTGGTACCGCTGTGCGCGGGTGAAACCCTGGGCTGGCGACTGCTGGAGAACCAGGCATGAGCCAGGATTTTGAAGACTTTGACGACATGGATGAAGCGGGCGCGGCCAGTGCCGGCAAAAGCAAGCCCAAGTCGCCGCTGGCCCAGCGTTTTCGCGGTTATCTGCCGGTGGTGGTGGATGTTGAAACCGGCGGTTTCAACAACGCCACTGATGCCCTGCTGGAAATAGCCGCCGTCATTCCGGCCATGGACGACCGTGGCCTGCTGTATGCCGAGCACTCGCTGTTTTTCCGGGTCGAGCCGTTTGAAGGGGCCAATGTCGAGCCTGCCGCGCTGGAGTTTACCGGCATCAAGCTCAACCATCCGCTGCGTATGGCGGTCAGCGAAGAGCACGCTCTGGGCGAGATTTTCAAGAGTGTACGCAAGTCCATGAAAAGCCATGGTTGCAAGCGGGCCATTCTGGTCGGCCACAACAGCCACTTTGATCTGGGCTTTGTGCAGGCTGCAGCAAACCGCTGCGCCATCAAGCGTAATCCCTTTCATCCCTTTTCCAGCTTTGATACCGCCACCCTGGCCGGCCTTGCCTATGGACAGACCGTGCTGGCCAAGGCCTGCGAGGCTGCCGGCATCGAGTTCGACAACCGCGAGGCACACAGCGCCCGCTACGATACCGAGAAAACCGCCGAGCTGTTTTTCGATATCGTCAACCGCTGGAAGTCGATGGGCGGCTGGAACGATTTCTAATCCCTGCCTTTAGCCTCTTGCCACAACGGGCCGCATGCGGCCCTGCGGCAGTCTGCTTTACTCGGCGACCCGATGCCGAATCCGCCACGCCCGGTGAATTTTCGGGTTGCGGGCAAAGTCCTGATCAATGGTCTGAGCGCTGATTTCTTCTATGTCGTAACGCTCGGCCAGCTCCGGTTCCAGCTCGAATTTGCGGAAATTGTTGGAGAAGTACAGCGTGCCGTCTTTGGCCAGCAGGCGCATGGCTTCGTTGATTAGTGTGCGCTGGTCGCGTTGCACGTCGAACACGTCCTGCATGCGCTTGGAGTTGGAGAAGGTGGGCGGGTCGATAAAGATCAGGTCGTATTCGCCCTGCTCTTTGGCCAGCCACTGCATGACATCAGCCTGTACCAACACATTCTTTTCAGAAAAACCATTCAGCGACAGATTGCGCCGTGCCCAGTCGAGGTAGGTTTTTGACAGATCCACGCTGGTGGTAGTCCGCGCTCCACCGGCAGCGGCATGCACGGTGGCGACACCGGTGTAGCAGAACAGGTTGAGAAAACGTTTACCACGGGCTTCATTGGCGATACGCAGGCGCAGCGGACGGTGGTCGAGGAACAGGCCGGTGTCCAGATAGTCGGTCAGGTTGACCAGCAGCTTGACGCTGCCTTCACGCACTTCCATAAACTCGCCCTTGCTGGCCTGACGCTCGTACTGGCTCAGGCCGCTCTGGCGCTCGCGGCGTTTGACCACCACCTTGTCGGGCGATACCTCCAGCACCGACGGAATTGCCGCCAGCACGTCCAGCAGGCGGGATTGCGCCTTGTCGGCATCCACCGATTTGGGCGCGACATATTCCTGCACATGCACCCAATCGCCGTAAATGTCGATGGCCACGGCATATTCGGGCATGTCGGCATCGTACAGGCGATAACACTGAATCTCGTTCTGGCGCAGCCATTTGCCCAGTTGCTTGCGGTTCTTTTGCAGGCGGTTGGCGAACATCTGTGCGCCATTGGACAGCATGGCCGGGGCTTCGGCTTTGGCGGTTTCGTTGCCGGACTGCGGACGGCCAGCGCCCTGTTCCGGCTCACGGGCAGTAACAAAGCTTTGCTCCTGCACGTCGAACATCAGCAGCTTGCACGGAATCGCGCCGTTGAAGAACGCATACTGCTTCTGGCTGCGGATACCCATACGCTTGCACAGTTGCGGTGCTCCGGTAAACACGCCGGCCTGCCAGCCTTGCAACTGGCCACGCATGCGCTCGCCCAGATGCTGGTAGAGATACAGCAGACTGGCTTCGTCACCCAGCCGCTCACCATAGGGCGGGTTACAGATCATCAGGCCAGGCTGGCCGTGGTCGGGGCTGGGCGAGTAGGTGGCCAGCTCGCCCTGATACACCTTAACCCAATCGCTCAATCCGGCGCGGGCAATGTTGTTGCGGGCGGGCTGCATCAGGCGCGGATCGGCTTCGTAGCCGCGAATCCATAGCGGTTCTTGCTGCAAGCCTGTTTCGGAGCGTTGCTCGGCTTCGTCCAGCAGGCGATTCCAGATAGACGGCACATGCCCCTGCCAGCCCTGAAAGCCCCAGTATTCACGGCGCAGGCCAGGCGCTACATCGGCGGCCATCAGCGCACCTTCAATCAAGAAAGTGCCCATGCCGCACATGGGGTCGCTCAGGGCATAGCCCTGTTTAGCCAGCTCCGGCCAGTTGGCGCGCAGCAAAATGGCGGCGGCGAGGTTTTCTTTTAAAGGTGCCGCGCCCTGCTGCAGGCGGTAGCCACGCTGGTGCAGGCTGGTACCAGACAAATCCAGCGCCACGGTGATTTCGTCACGCCGCAGGTGAACGTTGACGCGCAGGTCGGGATTGCGTTTTTCCACGGTTGGGCGGTTGCTCATGCGGTCACGTAGCGCATCGACAATCGCATCCTTGACCTTGAGCGCACCAAAGTGACTGTTGTCGATGGCCTTGCTGGTGCCGGAAAAATCAATTGCCAGCGTGCTTTTGCTGTCCAGATGATCACGCCAGTCGATGCTTTGAATGGCGGCATACAGTTCGTCGGCGCTGCGTACCGGATAGCGGCCAAGCACCAGTAATACGCGGTTGGCCAGCCGTGACCACAGGCACAGGCGGTAGGCAGTTTCCAGCGTGCCCCGCCCGCTGACCAGCGCCGGACGCTGGCGCGCCTGCTCCAGTCCCAGCGCCTGTGCCTCGGTGAGCAGCAGTTCTTCCAGGCTTTTTGGGCAACTGAGGTGAAGTTCAAGCAGGGTGTTGTCGGACATGGAACAAGGATCTCGGAAAATAAAAAATGCAGATACGAATTTACTCGTACAAAACAGTGCGAACACATTCGCACCAGGCTGTCATTCTGCACGAACACATGCGCACCCAGCTGTCATTCTGCGCGCAGCGAAGCGCAGTCGCAGAATCCATTTCGCACAAGGCGCTGAACCCTGCGACTTCGCGCAGGGTGACGGGAGGCCAGGGCTTACTGTTTGCTGCGCAGGGTAGCAATGGCATCCACGGATTCGCGGATCAGCGCCGGCCCTTTGTATAAAAAGCCTGAGTAAACCTGTACCAGGCTGGCACCGGCTTCGATTTTTTCAGCCGCATGCCTGCCTTCGGTAATACCGCCTACGGCAATGATGGGCAAACGGCCCTGCAGGGTTTCTGCCAGCACCCGCACCACATGGGTACTCTGCTCGCGCACCGGCGCGCCGGACAGCCCGCCGGCTTCGTCCGCATGCTGCATGCCTTCCACGCCCTCACGCGACAGCGTGGTGTTGGTGGCAATAACCCCGTCCATGCCGCAGTCAAGGATGATTTGAGCAACCTGCCCGACTTCCTCGTCGCTCATGTCGGGCGCAATCTTGACGGCAATGGGTACGCGACGGCCATGCATTTCGGTCAAATCTTCCTGTCGCTGTTGCAGGGCACTAAGCAGTTCTTTCAGCGAGTCGCCATATTGCAGGCTGCGCAGGCCCGGCGTATTGGGCGAGCTGATGTTGACCGTAATATAGCTGGCGCTGGTGTAAACCTTGTCCAGACAGTAGAGGTAATCGTCGGTGGCCTGCTCAACCGGTGTAGTCAGGTTCTTGCCGATATTGATGCCCAGCACGCCGTCAAATTTGGCATTGCATACCCGCTCCAGCAGGTAGTCAACGCCACGGTTGTTGAACCCCATACGGTTGATCACGCCCTGTGCCTGCGGCAGGCGGAAAATGCGCGGTTTGGGGTTGCCCGGCTGCGGGCGTGGCGTAATGGTGCCGATTTCAATAAAACCGAAACCCAGGTCGGACAGCCCGCGGATGGCATCACCATTTTTATCCAGGCCGGCAGCCAGCCCGACCGGATTGGGAAAGTCTATGCCCATGACATTGACCGGCAACTGGCGCGGCTGCCTGCCAAACAGTTTGCTTGCGCCCAGCCGGCCAGCCGCACCCAGCAAATCCAGCGACAGGTCATGGGCGGTTTCGGGAGACAGGGAAAAAAGCAGCGGGCGGGCAAGTCGGTACATGGCTATCGGGCGTCCGTTGAAAAAGGCGCAGTATAGCGGATTGCAGCCTCCGCCGGACAGCTATACGCGCACCTGGTAGCCGGGCAGGCGCTCCAGCGAAATAAACTTGCCCTGCTCGTCAAAGGTCAGCTCGAAACTTCCATAAACCCCTTCACGGGTCAGGAACGGCTGCAGCCGGCCAGCCGGCAGGCTGACCGACTTGCCTTCGCGGCTGCGCAGCCAGACACGGTTGGCTGTCCCCTGGTATACACGCAGAAATTCGTCTGCGGACAGGCTGATTTCCAAATGCAATTTCAACATGGCCAACTTTTCACAAAAGGTGCACAATAGGCCCCGGTTTACTTTGAGCCTGCCCGTCCGTACCGGCAGGATTCCAGTTTCGGGATAATCACAACAATGAGTCAGTCTTCAATCCTGGGCAGTTTGCTGAACTCTGTCTTTAAACGCAAAGTGTCCCAGGCAAGTTTTAGCGTTGACGAGGTGACCGGCAGGCTTCGCCTGCGTTTTCCCCATCCCGAAAAACCTGCGCCAAGCATACACTGGAAACACGTCCTTCACCTGCAGCAGCTGGTCAACCTGCCCAGCAACGCCCTGTCCGGCCCCGTTCAGGAAGACAAGGCACAGGCGTATCGCTACCTCAAGCAAATCGTCAGCATCGAGAGCCGTGCCCTGGACAGCTATGACCTGCGCCAGCTTTACGGCCTCAACCACAACCAGGACCCGCTGCTGCAGTACGACAGCTGGGAAGCACTCAGCCAGGCAGCGGAGTGCAAGCAGGTGCGCATCATCAGCATCCGCGACTTTAACCGCACCCTGTCCGAAGCACTGGGCAGCAACCAGCATGCCGAACTAATCAGTACGGCCTGGATGCCCGACCACTTTTACTGGGCCAGCACGGACAATAGCTGCCAGCTGGCCAGCGCCCTGGTCTATGCCCGCCGCCGCGAGCTGCCGGTCAATCTGCCCGCCCACCTGCACCAGATCCGCATCAACGTTCTGGCCGTACGCGAGCTGCAACAGCATTACCACATGCTGGGCGTTCCGGCCGAAGCCTGGATGGACCCCGACTTCATGAGCTTCCTGACCGGTCACAAAACCCCCTACGCCCGCTTTTCCATGCTCAACGGGCCGGAAGCCGTACAGATCATCCTGCTGCCACGCGACAACCCCCAGTCACACACATTCGGTCTGGGCCTGCTACTGGCCGGTGCCCGCGAAATAACCGAACTGCTGCTGCAGCTCGCCGACACGCCCTGATCCTGCCTACACCACCCACACGCCTGCTGCCCTGTACAGGCCGGAGTTACTGCTGCCGGCCAGTCCCGCCGTGCGCTGTAAAATCCTGCTTGCACATCCAGAAATACTGTATACAATGCCAGTACACTGTATAAAACAACAGGTATCCAGGATGAGCAAACTGACCAAACGCCAGGCCGAGATTCTTGAGTTCCTCAGAGAGTGGATCGAAGAGCACGGCTACCCCCCTACCCGCATCGAGATCGCGCAAACCCTGGGCTTCAGATCGCCCAATGCGGCAGAAGACCACCTCAAGGCACTGGCCCGCAAGGGCGCCATCGAAATGATTTCCGGCGCATCACGCGGCATCCGCCTGGTCGAGACCAGCGATGAAGACACCCCGCTGGTTGCCGACAACGAGCTTCCCGTCATCGGCCGGGTCGCTGCCGGCAGTCCGATTCTGGCCCAGCAGCACATCGACAGCACCTGTCCCCTCAGCCCCGACTTTTTCAAGCCCCGTGCCGACTATCTGCTACAGGTCAGAGGCATGAGCATGAAGGACGCCGGCATTCTGGATGGCGACCTGCTGGCCGTCCACATCACCCGCGAAGCCCGCAACGGCCAGCTGGTCGTCGCCCGCATTGATGACGAAGTGACGGTCAAGCGCTACCAGCGCAAGGGACGCAAGGTATGGCTGTTGCCGGAAAACGCCGATTTCCAGCCTATCGAAGTAGACCTTGCCAGCCAGGAACTGATCATTGAAGGTCTTGGCGTCGGCGTGATCCGCAGATAACCGGAGCAAGTCATGAACACACAAATCCATACCCCCCAGCTTGCCCTGTTTGACCAGCAGGCAGCACTCAGCCTGACCGCCACCCGCTCTGCCAGGCCCCGCAAGGCCAGACCCGCCCCGGCACCCTACTGCAGTGAAATCAGCCTGAGCGGCCGCACCGAGCATTGCCTGCACCTGCTCGCGCCCATCCTCAAGCTGCTGAGCGAGCAACAGGAAGAACGCTGGCTGGCCCTGGTATCACCGCCCGCCCCCCTGACCATGCAATGGTTACGCGAGGCCGGACTCAATCCGCAACGAACCCTGATTCTGCACCCAAAGGGACTGCAAAGCAGCCAGGAACTGGCCTGCCAGGTACTTGAACTGGGCTGTAGCCATACCGTCATTACCTGGCTGGGGCCGCTGGCACAGGCGGCACGGCAGCGTTTGTCTCGCGCAGCCGAGCAGGGGCAGGCCCAAAGCATAAACATCAGCCAGGATTTTGCGGTCTACTAGCCTTTTCTCCACTGCAGCAGCCACTTAACGCCAAATCCTGCCGAAATCCCGCGCCGGCCTACAGCAAATACTGCTTTGCGACCGGCTTGTAATATTGCTACATTGCGGAGCGCATACACCGCTGCCATTAGCCCGCAGCCTACGCTACGCAGCAGATACCCCTGTATAACAACAACAAAAATCCGGCACGGAATAGCCGTGGCCACACAGCAAAACAGGGCGCAAACCATGACAACAGCGCCTGTTTGTTCTAGAATCGGCCGCGGCCAGACGGCCCTTGCAAATAAACGTGGAGAAATCACCTTGGTTGAATACGTAGTTTCCCTAGACAAGCTCGGCAATCACGACGTTGAGCGGGTGGGTGGCAAAAACGCCTCCCTTGGCGAAATGATCAGCAATCTGGCCGGCGCCGGCGTCAGTGTCCCGGGTGGTTTCGCCACAACGTCCCAGGCCTATCGCGACTTTATTGACCACAACCACCTCAACGAGCGCATTCACAGCTTGCTCGACACCCTGGATGTGGACGACGTCAATGCACTGGCCAAGGCCGGTGCAGAAATCCGCCAGTGGGTCATGGACGCCGAGTTCCCTGCCCAGCTGGATGCCGACATTCGCAAAGCCTTTGCCGAAATGGCACAGGGCAACGACAACATGGCAGTGGCCGTGCGTTCTTCCGCCACCGCCGAAGACCTGCCCGATGCGTCCTTTGCCGGCCAGCAAGAAACCTTCCTGAACATTCGCGGCGTGGACAACGTGATCCGTGCTGCCAAGGAAGTGTTTGCCTCCCTGTTCAACGACCGCGCCATTGCCTACCGCGTACACCAGGGCTTTGACCACCGTCTGGTGGCCCTGTCTGCCGGTGTACAGCGCATGGTGCGCTCCGAAACCGCCGCTGCCGGCGTCATGTTCACCCTGGATACCGAGTCCGGCTTCCGTGATGTGGTATTCATCACCGGCTCCTACGGTCTGGGTGAAACCGTGGTACAGGGCGCAGTCAACCCTGACGAATTCTATGTGCACAAGCCCACCCTGACCGCTGGCCGCCCTGCCGTACTGCGCCGCAACCTGGGCAGCAAAGCCATCAAGATGATTTACGGTGCCGAAGCCACTGCCGGCAAATCCGTTGAAACCGTCAATGTTGATCCGGCCGAGCGCCAGCGCTTCTCGCTGACCGACGCCGAGGTGACCGAACTGGCCAAGCAGGCCATGATCATCGAAAAACACTACGGCTGTCCGATGGACATCGAATGGGCCAAAGACGGCGACGACGGCAAGCTGTACATCGTTCAGGCACGCCCTGAAACCGTAAAAAGCCGTGGCAATGCCAACGTCACCGAGCGCTACCAGCTGAAAGAAAAAGGCAAGGTACTGGTTGAAGGCCGTGCCATTGGCCAGCGCATCGGCTCCGGCCCCGTGCGCGTGATCAACGACATCGCCCACATGGACAAGGTCCAGCCGGGCGACGTACTGGTATCCGACATGACCGACCCCGACTGGGAGCCGGTGATGAAGCGCGCCAGCGCCATCGTTACCAACCGTGGCGGGCGTACCTGTCACGCGGCCATCATTGCCCGCGAACTGGGCATTCCTGCCGTAGTCGGCTGTGGCGACGCCACAGAAGCCCTGGAAGACGGCCAGCTGGTCACAGTGTCCTGTGCCGAAGGTGATACCGGTTTCGTGTTTGAAGGTGCCCTCAATTTTGACGTGCGCACCAACGCCATCGACCAGATGCCCGAGCTGAACTTCAAGATCATGATGAACGTCGGCAACCCCGACCGCGCATTCGATTTTGCCCAGCTGCCCAACGAGGGCATCGGTCTGGCCCGCCTGGAGTTCATCATCAACCGCATGGTTGGCGTACACCCCAAGGCACTGCTTAACTTCGACAAGATGGCCCCCGACCTGAAAGACGTCATCACCCGCCGCATGGCCGGTTATGCCTCTCCGGTTGACTTCTACGTGGACAAGATCGCCGAAGGCGTTAGCACCCTGGCTGCGGCTTTCTGGCCGAAGAAGGTCATCGTGCGCATGTCTGACTTCAAATCCAACGAGTATGCCAACCTGATCGGCGGCAAGCTGTTCGAGCCACACGAAGAAAACCCGATGATCGGTTTCCGTGGTGCATCCCGCTACATCAGCGACAGCTTCCGCGACTGCTTCGAGCTGGAATGCCGCGCCATGAAAAAAGTGCGCAACGAAATGGGCCTGACCAACGTCGAGCTGATGATTCCTTTCGTGCGTACTCCGGGTGAAGCAGAAAAAGTCGTCGAGCTGCTGGGCAACTACGGCCTCAAGCGGGGCGAAAACGGCCTGCGCCTGATCATGATGTGCGAGCTGCCATCCAACGCCCTGCTGGCGGAAGACTTCCTGCAGCACTTTGACGGTTTCTCCATCGGTTCAAACGACATGACCCAGCTGACCCTGGGCCTGGACCGCGACTCCGGCATCATCGCCCACCTGTTTGACGAGCGTGATCCGGCAGTCAAGAAAATGCTGTCAATGGCCATCCAGGCCTGCCGCAAGGCTGGCAAGTATGTCGGCATCTGTGGTCAGGGCCCGTCCGACCATCCGGATCTGGCGCGCTGGCTGATGGAAGAAGGTATTGATACCGTGTCGCTCAACCCCGATTCGGTGCTGGATACCTGGTTCTTCCTGGCAGAAAACCAGTAAGCCGTCATCCGTGCATCACCCGAAAAGCCCGCGCAAGCGGGCTTTTCAGTTTCAGGCATAGTTATATATAAACAGATTATTTTTCATAATCCGTACTGCATGCCATCATGCAGCCCCTTTTTTGCAACAACCGGGAAGCCACATGCCTCTGTTTATTCGAACCCTGCTGCTCACCTGCCTGCTGGGCAGCAGCCTAGCCGCCCATGCACTCGCTCCCATGCTGGAAGTCGATGAAGCCGCTGCCCTGATCGCTGACGCACAACTGCAAGCGCTGGACATCCGTGCCCCCGAAGCCTATCAGGCAGGCCACCTGCCCGGCGCAATTTCCGCGCCTTACGGGCGCTGGCGCGGCCCTGCCCATAATCCGGGCCAGTTACTGGATACCGCCGCCTTTGAAAGTCTGATCCGCGAACTGGGCCTGACCCACGATCAGCAACTGCTGGTCTATGCCACCGGCGAGGACGAAACCGATTTTGGTGCTGCGGCCCGCGTCTACTGGACACTGAAGTATCTGGGCTTCCAGCAGGTCAGCCTGCTCAATGGCGGCTACAAATACTGGCAGCAAGAACAACAGGTTGAACAGCACGCCAACCAGCTGCCCGTCAGCCAGAGCGCTGTACAGCTGCAAGCCACGCTGGCCATCCAGACCGACGAACTACTGGACAAGATTACCGCCGGCCAGGGCAGCTTCCAGCTGCTGGATGCGCGTCCGCCCGCCTTTTTTGAGGGAACCATGAAAGCACCCACTGCCAGCACCGGCGGCACCATTGCCGGTGCCCGCAATCTGCCGTTTCCCCAGTGGTTTCGCAGCGGAGAAACCCGCGTGCGCTCGGCGGCAGAAATCCGCCAGCTGCTACAGCAACAAGCGCTGACCGACGCTGAAGAAACCCTGTCGTTCTGCAACACCGGCCACTGGGCCGCCACTAACTGGTTTGTGCTGTCCGAACTGGGCGGGCTGGACAATGTGCGCCTGTATCCCGGCTCCATGGCCGAGTGGACACAAAATCCGCGTGCACTACCCATGCACAACACCCCCTCG
>CAZVDA010000023.1:0-15271 GCA_964625365.1 uncultured Thiopseudomonas sp.
CTGCCGGCTTTGTCAGCTGGGGTGAAATTGAAATGGAAAAAGGCCTCTGGGAAGTTGATGACGCCCGCAAGGAGCTGGGAGCCAAGCTGAAGTTCGAACTCAAGCTGGATCCGGCCACCATGCTGGTGGTTGAGGAGAAAATCGACGACTAAGCCGATACCAAAGGCTGCCGAACAAGCCGCACCTGCAGTTCAGGTGCGGCTTTTTTGTGCCTGACGGCACAGCCTGACACAGCCTGTTCTCCAGACTTTTGCTCAATTGACATAACCGACTGCCGGTCGGACAATGCCGGCATCTCTGCTGGCGGGTAGCCTGTGGCTGCAGGTAGCAGTTCTGGCAGGAGCCCGCCGCAACGGCTTATCAAGGGTTTCCCAGTCAATCAATGACCCGCTTCTCCTGCTGCCCCGTCAATTGCAGACTGGCTTTGACTGGGCCGGAATATCGTTGGCAGGCTGGCATTGAGGGTGAAAGCATGATCGAGCAGTTTGTTTCTCCCATAGTGCGTATAGAGCAACTGCAGCTGCATTATGGCAAGGTGCAGGCACTTGCCGGCCTGGACCTCGAACTGCCAGGCGGTTGCATGATCGGGTTGATCGGTCCCGACGGTGTCGGCAAATCCAGCCTGTTGTCCTTGCTGGCCGGCGCCCGTGCCACTCAAGAGGGCCGGCTTGAAGTGCTGGATGGTGACATGGATAGCAGGCAGCACTGCGAGCTGGTTGGCCCGCGTATTGCCTATATGCCCCAGGGGCTGGGCAAGAACCTGTATCCGACGCTTTCGGTCGAGGAAAACCTGCAGTTTTTTGCCCGCCTGTTTGGGCATGACGCAGCCGAACGCCGGCGGCGGAGGTGGGGGCGGATATCCAGTCCCGGCTATCGCCCGACTCCGCTTTTGCAGCTGTTTCGTTGCAGGAGCTGGCGCCAGGCTTGCCATCCGAGCTGTTGATCAACCGTCCGGATATCCGTGCCGCTGAGCATCGCTTGCAAGGCCGCAACGCCAATATAGGCGCTGCCCGGGCCGCCTTTTTTCCGCGCATCGCCCTGACCGGAATGTATGACAGTGCCAGTGCCGAGTTTTCTGACCTGTTCAGCTCCGGCCAGCGGGCCTGGGCCTTTGCACCGCAAATAACCATCCCGATTTTCAATGCCGGGCGCAACAAGGCCAACCTTGATCTGGCCAGACTGCGCAAGGACATGGCCGTAGCCGCCTACGAGCAAAGCATCCAGAACGCCTTTCGTGAAGTATCGGATGCACTGGTCAGCATGGATACCCTGAAGCGGGAAGAGGCTGCGCAGCAGGTTCTGGTGAACTCGACGGCAACCACCTTGCGCTTGTCAGAGGCCCGCTACCAAAGCGGAGCGGATGACCACCTGCGCTTGCTGGATGCACAGCGCACGGACTTTGCCAGCCAGATGGCGCTGGTTGAAATCCAGACTCAGCGACAAATCTCGCAAACAGCATTGTTCCGTGCACTGGGAGGTGTCTGGCACGGCGAAAAAACCACGCCTTGAGTGCTGTGCTGGCGGGCGGCATGTGGAAATATCGTCAACATGCGATAATCACGGGGTCATTTGTTACAGGCAGGGCAATTCCTGCCGCCATTTTGAGGAAATACCTTGAAAGCACCAAGGACCCCGGACGCCGGCAAAACCTGTTCCCCGCCTTCACAGGCGCGGGGGATCAGGCGGGCGCGTGAGCTGCAGGAAGTTGCCACCGAGCTGTTCATCGAAAAGGGTATTGAAGAGACCACCATCGATGAAATCGTTGAGCGGGCCGGCGTCGCCAAGGGAACCTTCTATCACTACTACCCTTCAAAAGCGGCCCTGGTCAATGCGATTGGACGCTCGGTGACCGAAGACTTTGACAGCTACATCGAAGCGGCAATGCGCGAGCAAACCTCGGTCAGCCCGGCTCAACGGCTGGATACCTGGATACAGGCCGTATGTGAAGCCTATGCCATGATCATCCAGCGACAGGATATCGGCTTTTCCAGTGCCGGCTTTCGCTGGACGCCGCGCGGACAAACCCATCTGGAGTTGCTGGTAGCGCTGCTTGAGGAAGGGAATCGTCAGGCGGCCTGGTCGCTTGCAAGCCTGTATGAAACCGCCATTTTCATCGAAAAGGGCGTGCTCGGCGTGATGGATGACCTGGTGCTGGCCGGTCAGAGCCTGAACGGAGTGCACAAAAATATCAGGGAGCTGGTGCACAGGGCTGTTGGTATTTAGCACCATCTTGATGCATAGCTGCCGTTCCGGGCCAACAACGAAACCACAAACAAAAACCTGTTTAATTCACGGCCAGTGTGCAGCATTGGCCACACAGATTACTTATGCTTGAAAATATCAAAAACCAATGGTTCTTCAATGTACGCGGCGACCTGCTATCCGGTCTGGTGGTGGCACTGGCCTTGATACCCGAAGCCATTGCCTTTTCCATTATTGCCGGCGTTGACCCCAAGGTCGGCCTGTACGCCTCGTTTTGCATTGCCATCATCATTGCCTTTGTCGGCGGACGGCCCGGCATGATTTCTGCCGCCACCGGTGCCATGGCCTTGCTGATGGTAACGCTGGTCAAACAGCATGGTCTGCAATACCTGCTGGCTGCCACCCTGCTTACAGGCGTGTTGCAGATTGCCGCCGGCTATTTGCAACTGGGCAGCTTGATGCGTTTTGTCTCCAAGTCGGTGGTTACCGGCTTTGTCAACGCCCTGGCCATCCTGATTTTCATGGCACAGCTGCCTGAGCTGACCAATGTGACCTGGCATGTCTACGCCATGACTGCGGCGGGCCTGGGCATTGTTTACCTGTTTCCCCATGTGCCGAAAATAGGCCGCAGTGTGCCCTCGACGCTGGTATGCATTGTGCTGCTCAGCATTGTATCGGTTGCCTTGGGGCTGGATATTCGCACCGTGGGCGACATGGGAGAACTGCCGGATACGCTACCGGTGTTTTTGTGGCCTGAAGTACCGCTGAACCTGGAAACCCTGCAAATCATCCTGCCGTATTCGGCTGCGCTGGCCGTGGTGGGTTTGCTGGAATCACTGATGACAGCCAACATTCTGGATGAGCTCACAGATACGCCAAGCGACCGCAACCGCGAGTGCAAAGGCCAGGGTATCGCCAATGTGGGTGCGGGCTTGCTGGGCGGCATGGCGGGCTGCGCCATGATCGGGCAGTCGGTCATCAACATCAAATCGGGCGGGCGCGGGCGGCTCTCCACCTTTTGTGCCGGTTTCTTCCTGCTGGTGATGGTGGTGTTCCTCAACGACTGGATTCGGCAAATTCCCATGGCCGCGCTGGTTGCAGTGATGATCATGGTGTCGCTGGGCACCTTTTCCTGGTCCTCGGTCAAGGACCTGAAAAGCAATCCGCTGTCTACCAATGTGGTCATGCTGTCTACAGTGGCGGTGGTGCTGGCTACCCATAACCTGGCGCTGGGCGTATTGATCGGTGTGCTGCTGTCGGCGCTGTTCTTTGTCAGCAAGATTTCCCGTTTGATGCGTATCGAGCAGACGCTGAACGCGGACGGCGGGCTGGGCTATCAGGTGGTTGGGCAGGTGTTTTTTGCCTCGGCAGAAAGCTTTGCCGAGGCTTTTGAGTATTCGGCTGTGGTCGAGACGGTGGTGATCGATGTCAGCCGTGCACACTTCTGGGATCTCACTGCGGTGGCGGCACTTGATGGCGTGGTGCTCAAGTATCAGCGCCTGGGTGCCACAGTCAACGTGGTCGGCATGAATGAGGCCAGCCGGACTGTGGTGGACAAGTTTGCCGTGCACAGTGATTCGGACGTACTGGAAAACATGATCAAATGACTACAAAAGGTATAGCTATGCAACAGGTAATCGCCTGCCTGGATGAGTCCACCTGGTCCACCGGCGTACAGGATGCAGCATTTTGGGCAGCTGACAGGCTGCAGGGGCAACTGGTGCTGTTTCACAGCATTGCCAGGGAACCCTTGCCGGTCAGTTCTGACCTGTCGGGCGCGATAGGGCTTGGTGCACGCTCGAAACTCATGGCCGAAATCAGCCGCCTGGATCAACAGCGTGCCCAGGTAGCATTGCAGCTGGGCAAGAAACTGCTTGATTCTGCATACGCCAAAGCGCAGGAAGCAGGCCTTGCCGATATTCACCGGGTGCAGCGCCACGGTGATTTTGTCGGCTCTGTACAGGAGCATGTGCAAGGTTACCCGAATAGCCTGCTGGTGGTTGGTCATGCCGGTGCCGAAGCGGAGCAGCGGGGTGCGCTGCTGGGCGGCCATATTGAAAGCCTCTTGCGCCGGGCCAGCGTGCCGGTATTGCTTGCGCCTCGCGAATTTGTTGCGCCCGAACGCTTCCTGCTGGCGTTTGATGGCCGGGCAACGACTGAAAAGGCTGTTCAACAAATTCTGGATACCGGCCTGCTGACCGGGATGGAATGCCATATCGTTGCCATCCGGAACAAGCAGTCAGACCTGCAGGAAAGGCTTGAACGGGCCAGTGAAACGCTGGCCCAACACGGGTTTGCCGTTACCAGCAGCCTGCTTGAAGGCGATATTGCCGGTCAGCTGCTTGAATACCAGAAAGTGCACGGAATCGGGCTGCTGGTGATGGGCGCCTTTGCCGGCTCGCGCTTGCGTCAGCTCTTCATTGGCAGCAACACGCTGAAAGTGCTGACCGGCAGTGCTGTGCCAGTGCTGGTATACCGTTAATGGCGGCATGGGACGCTGCCGCCAACCGGACACCCGGTCAGGATGAGGCAAGCTCGTTATGTTGCGTGAAAGCTGTTGCCGGCACGCTTTGCCGGGACTGGCCCGGGCTATTGTGTAGCAGTGCTTTTCAGGGCCGGCATAAGCACTCCGTCCACAAGACTGGCAATGAACTCGCGGTCGGCGACCTCGCGCTGCAATAGCGCACGGCTGACTGCCATGGATGGAACCACCCGGGACAGCATCAGGATATTCACGCCATCGGCGGAGACCTCCCCGCGTGCAACGGCCCGCTCAATCAGGTGACGGCAGGCCATTGACCAGGGGTTGACGATGGATGTGTCACCTATTTCTGAAACACTGGCGTCGTGGGCCAGTACAGTGATCAGCCCGAGCATGACACGCAAACGCCGGTTGGCTTCGGCAGCTGGCTCGATGACCAGCAAGGCCATCAGGTCATCACGCAAATTGCCGGTGTCAGGCAGGTTTTCTGGTGAGCCGGGCGCCTCCTGCAACTTGATCATGGCATCACGGATAAGCGCGGATTTTGAGTCCCAGCGCCTGTATACAGTGGCTTTGCTGGCGCCAGCCCGGCTGGCTACCGCATCCATGGTCAGTCCCGCATAGCCCAGCTCGGCCACCACATCGATGGTGGCCTTGAGTATTGCCTTGTCACGCATGTGATCACGTTTGCGGCCGCCTGTACTCGCAGGTCTGGATGGTTTTTCTGTAGACATAATTCACTCAAAATATTGCAAATCAAATCGAAACTGCTTAGTATCGAAACTCTACAGTTTCATGACGATAAAGCAAGAAAATCTTTGAACCTCTTCCTGCCCTGTCGCTCTCACACCCAGTTTCTTTTTCGGTAATGCAATGCTTTTAAAATCATCCGGGCCGTTTCTCGCGTGCAGTCTTTTCGCTGGCGCAATTCTGTTGAGTGCAGCTCCGGCCTGGGCGCAAAAATATGCTGTGTATTCAGCCGATACGCAGCCATCATCAGGCGCTGACGGCTCGTCCAACTATGGTTTGCTGGTACTGGGTGCGGGTATTGCGCCGCACCATATGGGTACCAACAAGTATACCTCCATCCCCTTTTTGGCCGGCAGCTACCGCAGCGATAACCGCCGCTACACCACGCGGGGTCTTGGTGTGGATATCAACCTGAATGCAGGACAGCGTTTTTCCTACGGCCCGATCATTCACTGGCGACCCAAGGTAAAACACTCGCATTCCAAAGGCCGTGCCAAACAGCTAAGCAACATTAAGGGTACTCCGGAACTGGGTGGTTTCATCGGTTACCAGCTTCGTGGCGACAGCCACAGCCAGGGCCGTATTAACCTGCAGCTGGCCGGCATGCATGACGTAGGCGATACCCATAAAGGCTTTTTGCTGACCGGGCGTGCTGATTACGCTGTTTTGCGTACCCGTGCCCTGAATATTGATGCACGACTGGAAACCAGCTGGGCCAGCAGTGACTTTCAGCAAACCTATTTTGGTGTAAAGGCGTCGGAGTCCCGTCGTAGCGGGCTCAAGAGGTATCGGCCCGGCTCCGGTTTTCGTGATGTGACTGCTGGACTGACGCTCAGTCATCAGATTACTTCTTCGTTTGGGGTTTTGACCCAGGCGAGCCTCACCCGCCTGGTCGGGCCCACCGCAGGCAGCCCGATAGTGGGTGAGGCATCTAAAAACACTGCCCTGATGGGTGTTGCCGCTACCTGGAATTTTTGATGGCCAACACCGGGACAGTTCACTTGATACAGACGAGGTTGTTATGCAGCTTAAAGACAAAGTGGCCATCATCACCGGCGGTGCCGGTGGCATTGGCCAGGGCATTGTTCGACATTTTCTCGACCTGGGTGCGAAAGTACTGATCGTCGACCTGGCAGAGGCCGACGCCGTTGCCCCGTTGCTGGCCGAGCTTGGCCAGGCGGAGCGGCTCGACTACATGCAAGCGGACATCGGTCATCCTGACAGTGCCGCGAAGATTGTGGCAGCCGCCGTCAAGGCTTTTGGCCAGCTGGATATTCTGGTCAACAATGCCCACGCCTCCAGACAGGCTTCCATTCTGGAGACCACACAGGAAATGTGGGACCTGTCCCTCAACACGGGCCTGCTTGCCTCTTTCCGCCTGATGCAGGCTGCGCATCCGGAACTGAAAAAAACCTCCGGTTCGATAGTCAACTTCGCTTCCGGAGTGGGCATCAAGGGCAGTCCCAACCAGGTCACCTACGCCGCTGCCAAAGAGGCCATTCGTGCCATCACCCGGGTAGCAGCCAACGAGTGGGCGGCCGACGGCATCCGTGCCAACCTGGTTTCACCGATCGCCCTGACACCAGGTATCAAGCAGTGGTCGCAGGACTTTCCGGAAGCCTACGCCGAAGTGAAAAACGGTATTCCATTGCAGCGGCTGGGTGATCCCGAGCATGACATCGCGCCCGTGGTGGCTTTTCTGGCCAGCGATGCTGCCCGCTATGTAACCGGACAAACCATCATGGCTGATGGCGGCTCCATTACGCTTCCCTGACCTGCAGGAGACATGCGCATGATGACGCAAACACTTTGGAACCTTGATGGCCGGGCCGCCCTGGTTACCGGCGGTGGCGCTGGTATTGGCCGTGCCTGTGTGGAAATGCTGGCAAAGGCTGGTGCGGACGTGATGATTGCCGACCGCGACATCGAGACGGCAACACAAACAGCACAAGTCATTGCCCGGGAAACCGGTCGTGACGTGCGTGCCGTGGCCTGCGATATCTTGCGGGACGAGCAGCTGGTCAACGCAGTTGACAGCACGCTGGCTGTGTTTGGCCGCATCAATATCCTGGTGAACAACGCAGGTGGCGGTGGTGGTGGCAAGGAGTCGCCGAGCGAAATCAGCGTTGACGACTTTGCCCGTGATTTTGCGCTGAATGTGTTCCCGGCCTGGCGGCTGGGTCAGCTGGCAGTGCCGCACATGAACGCAGATGGCTACGGCTCCATCATCAACATCACCTCCATGAGTTCGATAAACAAAAGCCCGGCCATGAGCGGCTATGCGGCTTCCAAGGCAGCGCTCAACCATATGGGCGCCAACCTGGCCCATGACTACGGCCCCATTGTTCGCATCAACGCCGTAGGCCCGGGCGCAACCCGTACTGCCGCGCTGGAGTCGGTGCTGACCGCGGAAATCGAGGAGCGCATGCTGTCGCACACCCCGATCAAGCGACTGGGCAAGCCGGAAGATATTGCCGGTGCGGTACTCTATTTCGCCGCCCCGATTTCCAGCTGGGTCAGTGGCCAGACACTGTTTGTAAATGGCGGTGGCGTGCAAACGCTGGATTAAACACGACAGCAAAAGGCGGCATGTACATCACGTCGTGTGCATGCCGCCTTTTGGCGTTTTCACCTTCCGCAATTCTGCACTAACCAGAGATAAAGATGACATACAAAAGCAATCAGCAGCTGCTGCAAGGAGCCGTCAAGACCGGCCTGATCAACGCAGTGATCAATGCCGGCATTCAGTATTTTCTGCTCAAGGACAAGGCTCCGATAGCAATCAGCGTGGACTCCATCACCAATCATGAGGACACTGTACTGGGCGCTGCCGTAATGCTGGCGGTTTCGCTGGCCATGATCCTCACCGCCATTGCCTACGTGATGGTCAAGAAGCCCCGGCCGGCCTTCTTCCCCTACGGGTTCTGGCTGGTGCTGAAACACGGGTTTTTCACCTTTGGTGTGGTTACCGCCCTGGCTGTCATGTGGCAGCGGCTATTCGGCAGCATTGATGTGTCGCTGGGCGTTGCCCTGGTGATTATAGGCGTTATTGCCGGTCTGGTTGCCGGCGCGGTGGAATATCTGACCATCCATGCCTGTCAGGAGCGCAGCCAAAAAGCCTGATGCACACTGCTGTTGTCCCGGCCGAAAACCGGGTCATGGAACCAGTGGCTCAATACCATTTGTAAGAGGTGTACTTTGTCTTTTCACAAAACGCTATTCAAACGCACACTGCTTGCCGCCACGCTAAGTCTGGCTTTGCCACTGGCAGCACAGGCAGAGGCTCCGCAACAGGCAGTCCCGGCGCAAATACCTGTTGCCGCTACCGAGCCGGGAACATTGCTGTCCGTGCAGGCGGCAAGCCTGCCTGTGACACCGGAACACGCCAGCCAGCAGCTGCTGATCAGCTATCGCAGCCTGGGCACCCGGGGTGAGCCCGTTGTGGTGTCGGGCTATGTGCTGGTACCCAAGGGCGAGCCACCCGAAGGCGGCTGGCCGGTATTGGCCTGGGCCCACGGCACCACAGGTGTGGCCGATATCTGCGCTCTTTCCGGCGTGTATCAGGACGGCCCGGCCTATAACTATCATGCGGCTGCCATGGGGGCGCTCGACCCCTGGCTTGCGCAGGGTTATGCGGTGGTTGCCACCGACTATCAGGGACTGGGTACTCCGGGCGGACATCCCTACATGAATGCCGACAGCCAGCTGCACGCTGTTGTCGACTCGGTACGTGCTGCCCGTCACTTGCTGCCTGAAAGCCTGAGTTCCAGCTGGCTTGTGCTGGGCCACAGTCAGGGCGGTGCGGCTGCACTGGCGGTGGCGGCAGGCGGACAGGCTTATGGCAGCGAGCTGCAACTGCAAGGAGCCATTGCCGCAGCACCGGGGGGTTACGACTATGCCGGCATTGCACAGTATGTGCTGGACAACCCCGAGCTGGCACCGGGCGTAGCTGCCTTTTTCCCCATCGTGTTGCTGGGTGCGGCAGCTGCCGATCCGGACATCCGGCTGGATCAGCTGGTAAGTCCTGCGATGCAGCCGCTGATGAATCAGGCCGGGCGCCTTTGTCTGGACGGATTGCAGGAGGCGATCACCGAGTCGCCGGAGTCTGTCTTTCAGGAAGATGCCGACCTCAAGCCTTTGCTCAGCTATCTGGAGCGACAGTCCATCGAGCGCATGTCGCCGACCGTGCCGGTGCTGATCATCCAGGGCACCAGTGATGCACTGGTCGATGCACGTGGTACCAGTGCGTATTACCAGCAGCTGTGCAAGGCAGACAAAGCCGCTTTCTACGAGTCAATTACCGATGGCAGCCACAGGGATGCACTGCTGCAAAGCTGGCCGCTGGCGGCAGGATTTCTGGACTATTTGCATGGCAATGCACAGCAGACAGGCTGTGAGTCCGCAAACAGGGAGCAGTAGGCCGGTGTCCTGATGCGGTATTGGCGGCCGGGCGCCATCGCGCATGCCGCCAATGCCGCAAGACTGTCATGTGGCTGGAAAGGCCGGGCGCTGCAGGCCCAGATGCTCCCGCAAGGTAGTGCCACTGTATTCGGTACGGAACAGCCCGCGCCGCTGCAGCTCCGGGACCACCTGCTCGACAAAATCCTCGATGCCGCCGGGCAGAGAGGGCGGCATCAGGTTGAAGCCGTCAGCGCCGTCATTGCGAAACCAGTGTTCCATTTGATCGGCGATCTGCTCTGGCGTGCCCAGCATGGTGCAATGGCCACCACCGGCCGCGATACGGCCCAGCAGTTGGCGCAAGGTTGGCTGTTCGGTCTCGATAATGCGCAACATGGTGCGATAGCGGCCTTGCGGACCGGTAAATTCGGCGGCCGGCGGCAGCGGTGGTACTGGCGCATCCAGCTCCCAGTCCATGCAGTCCTGGCCGATGAAGCTGCCCAGCTGGCGCAATGAGGCCTCTACCGGCAACAGCTCGTCCAGCTCGCGCTGTTTGGCGCGGGCTTCTTCCTCGGTGGCGGCCACATAGGTTACCAGCCCCGGCATGATGGGCACTGCAGCCGTGCGTCCGGCCGCCCTGACCCGCTGCTTTACATCGCGGTAGTAGCTTTGCGAGGTGGGCAAATCGTAGGCAACCGCATAAATCGCCTCGGCGCACTGAGCTGCCAGCGTTCGACCCTGCTCGGAAGCACCGGCCTGGAACAGAACCGGATGGCCTTGCGGCGGACGGGGCACGATCAGCGGTCCGTCAACCAGGAAAAACTCGCCCTCATGCTGGATCGGCCGTACCCGGTCGGGATGGGCATAGTGGCCCTGGCGATCGAGCAGTAGCGCGTCATCCTGCCAGGAGTCCCATAGCGCCAGTACGGTATTCACGAATTCTTCGGCACGGCGATAGCGCTCGGCATGGGGCGGCATGGCCTGATAGCCGTGGTTGCGTGCCTCTTCGTCAAACATTGAGGTGACCACGTTCCAGCCAATGCGGCCCTTGCTGATGTGATCCAGTGAAGCCAGCATGCGCGCGGCATGAAAAGGCGTAAAGAAAGTGCTGGAAATGGTGCTGATGAAGCCGATTTTTTCGGTTGCCTGGCTCATTGCCGCAATTGCGGTCAGCGGCTCCATAAACCAGGGACTGCCGTCGGAGACATTGCCAACCGCCGCGCCGTCGGCAAAAAATACCGCATCGAGTTTGCCGCGCTCGGCAATTTGCGCCAGCCGCTGGTAATAGCTGATATCGCCCAGCTGCTCTGCGCATGAGACCGGATGTCGCCAGGCCGCCTTGTGATGCCCGCAGCCCATGATGAACAGGTTCAGGTGCAGCATGCGTTGTTGTGTATTCATCAGTTTTTCACCAGTCCGCCATCCACTACCAGATTCTGCCCGGTTACCGCGCGTGCCCAGGGCGAGGCGAAAAACAGGATCGCATCGGCAAACTCTGCCGGTGTGGTAACCCGGCGCAAGGGCGTGTTGTCGGCAATATAGTCAAACACCACCTCGGGCGTGGCCGCCGAGGCATCAGTGGTGCGCAGCAGACCGCCAGACACCATGTTGACGGTGATGTTGTCGGGGCCAAGATCATTGGCCAGGGTGCGTGTCAGCGATAACAGGGCCGCCTTGCCTGCGGTGTAGTCGTGATAGGGCACAACCGGGTTCTGGAACAGATTGGTACCAATGTTCACGATGCGGCCAAAGCCTGTTTCGCGCATGCCGGGCAGCGCAGCCTGTACGCAGTTCAGCGCGCCACCCACCACGCCGTCAAACTGCTGGTGCAGGTGCGCCAGGGTCAGCTCTTCCACTGCAGGGCGGGCGTCGCCATTAAACGAAAAGCTCGGCAAGGCGTTGTTGATCAGGGTGGTAACCGGAGTGCCGAAATGCTCGCGGGCCCGGGCAAACATGGCTTGTACTGCAGAACGGTCGGTAATGTCGGCCTGTATCGCCAGCAGCTGCTCCGGTGCTTCGCTGGCCAGCTTTTGTGCTGCCTCTGCGCTCTGGTGGTAATTGATGACAACCCGTGCACCTTCGCGCACAAATGCACGCACCAGGTGTGCGCCCAGACCACGGGCACCGCCGGACACCAGCACAAGCTGCTGATCAAAACGAATGTTGTGTTGCATAGACACCTCAAGACTGAGGCGAAGGCATGAGTATGCAGACACCTGCTGCCTGCAGCTGACATCCCTTCGCCAGTATGAACTGGATCAGGTTCAACGGGTGTTATCTCAGCCCTGCATGCAGGACACCCCGTGCCAAGCAAAAACCATAGCACAAAACAGGCATGCAGCTCCTGACGGGCAGCCAATTGACAAATCCCGGCAAGCCTCCTAGGCTGCATGCGTATCCAAGGGGTGCCATCTTACGGCTGAGACACTGCAGCAATGCAGGAACCCTTTGCACCTGATCCGGGTAATGCTGGCGAAGGGATTGGAGATCGCAAAATTCATGTTGCTGCGCATTTTTATTTCCTGGCCGTCATCCTGCCACCCTCCGGTGGCACACCCGCTGTTGCCTGACGACAAGGAAAAACGCACGCCATGTTGAGCACCTCAACCGCCATTCTCTGGCTCACCACATTTGCCGCACTGTTTGCCATTCCCGGCCTGATCTATGCACGTCGTGTCCAGGACAAGCTGGATGACTTTCTGGTGGCGCGCAACAGCCAAGGCAGCACTGCAACCCTGCTGACGTTGCTGGCCACCACCCTGGGCACCTGGATCCTGTTTGGCCCGGCCCAGGCTGCCACCTGGGGCGGCATAGGTGCCATTACCGGCTATGCACTGGGGTCGCTGGTACCCCGCCTGATCATGATTCCCCTGGGGCAGCGCATCCGTACCCTGATGCCGGAAGGCCATACCCTGACCGAGTTCGTGCTGGGCCGCTATGGCCGCATCATGTACGGCTTTGTACTGGTCATCATGCTGCTGTACATGTTCATCAGTCTCACCGCCGGGCTGACCGCCATCGCGCAAATGGTTGCCTTGCTGGCACCGGTACCGCTTTGGCTCACTGCCGGCATCGTGATGACGGCCACCCTGTTCTACACACTGTATGGCGGTTTGCGCGTGACCATTTTCACTGACCGCCTGCAGATGCTGATCATCATTCCGTTTTTGCTGGCTCTGACGGTATTTGGCTGGCAGGCCGCTGGCGGCATTGCGCCGACGCTACACGGGCTGCGGGAAAACGCCCCCCAGCTGCTGAATCCCTGGGACTGGAACGGTTTCAAGTCGGGGCTGACGTTCTTTATTGCAGTGGTGCTGACCGGGCTGTTTTATCAGGGCACCTGGCAACGCATTTTTGCCGCGCGCAATAACAGGGTCATTTTCAGCGGCTTCCTGCTCAGCGGCCTGCTGAGCTTTCCGATCATTTTCATCATGGGCCTGTTTGGCCTGGCCTTTGTCGGCCTGGGTCTGCCGGGCGACGGTTCGGTTGCCCTGTTCAGCGTCCTGCTGACCGATACACCGCTGTGGTTTGCCATTGGCCTGCTGCCGCTTGGCCTGGCGCTGATCATGAGCAGTGCCGACTCGACCATTAGCGGGCTGTCGAGCATTTTTGTCGTGGACATACGACGGTTGCTGCCACAGCTGAATGCACGGCAACTGCTATTGATTTCCCGCTGGCTGATTATTGCCTTGTCACTGCCGGTCTTGTTCGTTGCCGCCCAGGGCTACAGCATTCTGTACCTGTTCTTGCTGGCCGACCTGCTGTGCTGTGCTGCTGCATTCCCGGTGTTTTTCGGCTTTTACAGTGCCCGCTATCAGGGTTACAACGCGGTATTGAGCACGCTGGGTGGTCTGGTTGCCGGTTTGCTGGTATTTCCGGCTCCCGGCGCACCGACCACCTATTTGCTGGAGTCTTTTTTGCTTGCCACTCTGGTGCCCGTGGTCATTTCGCTGACCTTGCTCATGCTGCCGGTCAAAAGACAGTTTGATTTCCGGCTGCTTGCACAAACAGTGCGCAGCCTGAAGGGCTAGCCTGTTGCAACAGGCATGGGCGTCAACTGTTATTGATTGGCGGTGATCTGCTTGCGTGGCAGATAGCGGGAAATGTCGGCATTGGGCTGAAAGCTGACTTCCAGCTTTTGCACGGCCAGGGTTGCCGGTTCTATCTCCAGTTCCACCCGGTTGCCGTCCACATCCCGGCCGTGAATTTCATAACAGCCGTCATCCACCTTCAGGCGTTCTGTGGTTATGCCCAGCTCGGTCACAAAGGCGGTAACGCTTTCGCGCGGATGCCATTCTGACATCGGGCTACGACAGTCATTATCTGCATGGGCAAGGCCGGAAACCGCCAGGGCTGCCATTGCCGTAGTCAGCACTAAAATGTTCATTGCTACTCTCCTGCAAGGTTGACAGCAGCATACTCGCTCTTCAATCTGACAGCATCCTGAAGAAATGAAAATTTTCACTCCGGGGCTAAACAGAAAAGGCATTATCCGCGTTCAGCCGGGAGATTGAACGATGCGCATATTACTGATTGAGGATGATCTGGTTCTTGGCTCGGCCATACAGGACCAGCTGGCAAGCGAGGGCTACTCGGTTGACCGCGTGGAACGACTGGGAGCGGCAGAAAGTGCGCTGTCGGTTGCCTCCTATGACCTGATCCTGCTGGACCTGATGCTGCCTGACGGACGGGGTATCCCGTTCTTGCGCAGCCTGCGCAAGCAGGGGCAGAACACTCCGGTAATCATCCTCACGGCCATGGACCAGATCTCCGACCGTATCGAGGGGCTGAATGCCGGAGCAGATGATTATCTGGTCAAGCCTTTCGATCTTAGCGAGCTGACTGCACGCATTGGTTCTGTGGCGCGCCGCTACAGCGGTAATCCCAATCCGTTGATTGCCCTTGGCGAGCTGCAGATTGATCTGGCGGCACGCAGGATTCTGCGCAATCAGCAGCCCGTTGCCCTGACCGGCCGCGAGTGGGCACTGCTGGAGGCGTTTCTTGGCAGCCCGGGGCAGCTGCTGTCCAAGACCAAGCTGGAGGACAAGCTGTACAGCTTTGATGCGGAAATCGAAAGCAACACCATTGAGGTGCTGGTCAGCCGTTTGCGCAAGAAGCTGGGATCGGGCCTGATCCTGACCGAGCGCGGACTGGGTTATCGCCTGGGCCCGGCTCAGGATGCAGCCAGTGAATAGCCTGCAAGGCCGCATCGCCCTGTTGCTGGGCATCCTGTTTCTTGCGCTCTGGGCCGCCTCGGCAGTGCTGACCAGCCAGCAGATCCGTAGCGAAATCGAGAGTGTCTTTGATTCGGCCCTGCAAGAAACCGCGCAGCGCATTTTGCCGCTGGCGGTGGCGGACATCCTCGAAAACGAACAGCAGGACAAACCCAGGCGCCTGGCCACCATTCACAGCCACAACGAGCTGCTTACCTACCTGGTT
>CAZVDA010000024.1:0-15106 GCA_964625365.1 uncultured Thiopseudomonas sp.
GTCCTGCCCTAGACCGCCAAAGCCCCACCAAAGGCAAAAAACTCCCCCAAAAGCCCCACCAAAGGCAAAAAACTCCCCCAAAAGCCCCACCAAATGGCAAAAAAACCTTCCCAAAACCCGCTATAATCCCGAGTTTACCCAATTCACCCAGAAAAGAGACACCACACCATGGAAGTCAACCCGATTTACAACGCCATCGATGACCTGAGCGAACGCACCTCGGCCATCAGGGGGTATCTTTGACTACGCCAACAAGAAAGACCGGTTGGTAGAAGTTGAGCGCGAGCTGGAAGATCCTGCTATCTGGAACGATCCCGAATATGCGCAGAATCTGGGCCGCGAACGTTCCCAGCTGGCGCAGATTGTAGAAACTATCGAAGATCTCGACAGCAGTCTGGCCGATGCGCCCGAGCTGCTGGAAATGGCCGTTGAGGAAAACGACGAAGGTGCTGTTGAAGACGTGCGCAGCGAAGTCGCCCGCCTTGAGGACATTCTGGCCAAGCTGGAGTTTCGCCGCATGTTCAGTGGCGAAATGGATGCCAATAGTGCCTATTTGGATATCCAGGCCGGCTCCGGCGGCACCGAGGCGCAGGACTGGGCCAACATGCTGCTGCGTATGTACCTGCGCTGGGCGGATCACAACGGTTTTGAAGCCACCATCATGGAACTGTCGGCCGGCGAAGTGGCGGGCATCAAGGGCGCAACCCTGCACATCAAGGGCGATTATGCTTATGGCTGGCTGCGAACCGAAACCGGTGTGCACCGGCTGGTACGCAAAAGCCCTTATGACTCCGGCAACCGCCGCCATACCTCCTTTACTGCGGTGTTTGTTTCGCCGGAAATCGACGACAACATTGAAATCGACATCAATCCGGCCGATTTGCGCACCGATACCTACCGCTCCTCCGGTGCCGGTGGCCAGCACGTCAACACCACCGACTCGGCGGTGCGCATTACCCACGTACCGACTAATACCGTGGTGTCTTGTCAGAACGAACGCTCGCAACACGCCAACCGCGATCGTGCGATGAAAATGCTGCGCGCCAAACTGTACGAGCTGGAGCTGAAAAAGCGCAGCGAAGCCTCGCAGGCGCTGGAAGACACCAAGTCCGACATCGGTTGGGGCCACCAGATTCGCTCCTATGTGCTGGATCAGTCCCGCATCAAGGATCTGCGCACCAATATCGAAGAGAGCAACTGCGATGCCGTGCTGGATGGCGACATCAACGAATTTCTTGAGGCCAGCCTGAAAATGGGGCTGTAACCGGAAATTCCTCTGCACAAAAACGCCCTGCTTAAACAGGGCGTTTTTGTATCACGACAGTCCCGGTGCTGTGCTGCAAGCAAGTCTTGATATTTACTCGTTTATAAGTAATCATGGCTCTGATTGCCAGTTTTAACTTATATATGAGCTTTTTGTGAGCAATTACTTTCTAGTAGAGCTGGGCGATCAGCTAAGGCGCGCCCGCAAAAAACGTTTCCCGTATGATGATATGCCGGCTTTTGCCCTGCGTGTTGGTGTCAGTCGTGCCACCTTGCAGCGCATGGAGAAAGGCGACCTGAGCGTATCCTTTGGCAGGTATTACCGGGCTGCCGAGGTGTTGGGGCTGGAGCAGCCGTTTTTGCAACTGTTTCAGTTGCCGGTGAGTCTGTTTGATGATTAAGCGTTTTGATTTACACATCAACACGGCACAGCTTGGCGTTCTTAAGGTGGCCGAGGTTGCCCTGCTGGAAGCTGATGGCCGGCTGCAGGAAACCGGATTTCGCTACAGTGCAGACTATCTTGCCCATCCGGCAGCTTTTGCTATCGATCCGGTTTGTTTGCCTTTGCGGCCCGGCGAGTTCAGGCTCTTGTGCCACAGTGCCGCGCCGGCTTTTATTGACGACTACCTGCCGGATGCATGGGGGCGCAAGGTGTTGACCAGGCTGGCTTTGCACCAGCACCAACAGCGGTTAAATGCCAACTGTGTCAGTGACATGCTCGGTTTTTTGCAGCAGGTATCCAGCAGGATTGGTGCGCTGTGCTTTACAGCGACCGGGCAGGCTCCGGTTTATCATGAGGGGCTTTCCCTGGAGCAACTGGTGCCGGTCGAACAGCTGGCCTGTCAGCTGGATCAACAAGCTTATAGTCAGCTTGCTGGTGAAGCTGCCAGCCTGCTGTACCTGGCCAATTCCGGTTCAGGCGTGGGAGGGGCGCGCCCCAAAGCGCTGGTCCAGGATCAGGGTGTTGCCTATCTGGCCAAGTTTAACCGGGCAACTGACCCCTACAATAATGCACGCACAGAGCTGGCTTGCCTGTTAATGGCGCAGGCGGCCGGTATTTCCATGGGCAACGGGCGAGTAGTGTCCGGCATCAATGGGCGTGAAGTGCTGCTATTAGAACGCTTTGATGTGAGGGGCGCAGCGCGACGCCATCTGATTACAGCCAATGGACTGCTTAAGGATCCGCGTAGTCAGCAGGATCCCGGACAAAGCTTTAGCTACAACGATTTACATCGTCTGTTGCAAAAATATTCGTGTGCTATTGAGGATGACCTGCAGCAGTTGATTCGCCTTATGCTGTTTAATCGCTGCATTAATAATACGGATGACCACGAGCGTAATTTTAGCTTTATGCATGACGGATGCGGCTACAGGCTGGCACCTGCTTATGATCTGGTGCCCGGCATGAATCCGGGTGATTACCACGCAGCCGGCTTCGATTACCGGCCCTGGCCACCTGGGTTGCAGGAGGCAGCGCGGCTTAGGCAGCTGTTTGGGGTGCCTGCCGGTGTTATTGCCGAAATTGTTGAGCAGTTGCATGCGGCTTTAAAGCGCTGGCCCGAATTTGCCGCAGCGGCGGGTATGTCCGGCGAAGACGCCCAGAGGGTAGGGCAGGTTATACGCATGGACTGACGCTGGCAGCATTGCTGCTGCGAAGGCTGTGAAATTCCACTATACTTTGCGGTTTTCAGCAACAGCATGCGCCACCCGCAACGGATGATGCGCAGCCAGCCGGACCCCCTCATGACCGAACAAAACCAGACCCAGGAACAACTTCAGGCCGAAGAAAACAAGCTCGTTGCCCTGCGCAAGGAAAAACTTGCCGCAGCCCGTGCCAAGGGTAATGCCTTCCCCAATACGTTCCGCCCGCAGCACAAATGCGCAGATGTACAGAAAGACTACGCCGAGGCCAGCCGTGAAGAGCTGGAAGGCCAGGATATCCGCATCAAGATTGCCGGGCGCATCATGCTCAACCGTGGCCCTTTCATGGTGTTGCAGGATGCCAGTGGCCGTTTGCAGGTGTATGTAGATCGCAAAACCCTGCCGGAAGAGACTCTGGCCGAAGCCAAAACCTGGGACCTGGGCGACATCATTGGTGCCGAAGGCAAGCTGGCGCGTTCCGGCAAAGGCGACCTCTATGTGCATATGGACAAGGTTGAGCTGCTGACCAAATCCCTGCGTCCGCTGCCCGACAAACACCACGGCCTGACCGATACCGAGCAGCGTTACCGCCAGCGTTATGTCGATCTAATCGTCAACGACGAAGTGCGCGAAACGTTCAAAGTGCGCAGCAAGGTCATTGCCCATATCCGCAACTTCCTTACCCAGCGCGGTTTTCTGGAAGTGGAAACCCCGATGTTGCAAACCATCCCCGGCGGCGCGGCGGCCAAGCCGTTTGAAACTCACCACAATGCTCTAGATTTGCCGATGTTTCTGCGTATTGCGCCAGAGCTGTACCTCAAGCGTCTGGTGGTAGGCGGTTTCGACAAGGTGTTTGAAATCAACCGTAACTTCCGTAATGAGGGCGTATCGACCCGCCATAATCCGGAATTTACCATGCTGGAGTTCTACCACGCCTACGCCGACTACAGCGACAACATGGATCTGACCGAAGAGCTGTTCCGCGAGCTGGCACAGGCGGTCCTGGGCAGCACCGACGTGCCCTATCAGGGCAAGGTATTCCACTTTGGCGAGCCCTTCACCCGCCTGAGCCTGTTTGATTCCATCCTCACGTACAACCCCGACATCAGCGCTGCCGATCTCAACGACATCGACACCTGCCGTGCGCTGGCGAAAAAACACGGCGCACCGGTGCTGGGCCACGAGGGTATCGGCAAGCTGCAAACCATGATTTTCGAGGAAACTGTCGAGCACCGTCTGGAACAGCCCACCTTTATTACCCAGTATCCGTTTGAGGTATCGCCACTGGCACGCCGCAACGATGAAAATCCCGAAGTCACCGATCGTTTCGAGCTGTTTATCGGTGGCCGCGAAATCGCCAACGCCTATTCCGAGCTGAATGATGCCGAGGATCAGGCAGAGCGCTTCCTGGCACAAGTGGCCGACAAAGAAGCCGGCGACGACGAGGCCATGCACTTTGATGCCGACTTTGTCCGCGCTCTTGAATACGGCATGCCGCCGACCGCTGGTGAAGGCATCGGCATCGACCGTCTGGTAATGCTGCTGACCGACTCGCCGTCGATCCGTGATGTCATCCTGTTCCCGCACATGCGCCCGGAGCACTGAGATGACTGACAGCACACCGGACAAATTCAATCCTCTGCATATCATTGGTACGGCAATCGCCACCGTAGTGGTCACGGTATTTACCCTGGCCCACTACGGTTATGTGCATTTTGCCAAGCCGGAAGATGCCTTGCTGCTGGCTGAATTCACCATGCTTAAAACCATTGCAGGCGAGGATTACCGCGCCTCGCTTAAGCCGGCTGACCAGCACGCTCAGTGCATCGACGGCATTGTGGTGCTGTTTGACGACAAGCAAAAAGGTCTGACCGGCGTGCTGGTGGACGACAAAAAGCGCGCGGTGCGCTGCCAGTAACCATGGGCCGGTACGGCTCGCATCGTACCGGCTATCCTTTCGACCCCGTACTTTCGCAAGCGTAGCGGCCAGCTCCGTGCTGGTTTATGCTGTGACTTTGTGTACACACGCATAACCACAGGAGGCGATATGGCACGCATCAGTCAGCGGGTTCACGATAATGTCCACATGTTCGGCGATCTGCTCGGACAAACCATGAAAGACCAGCGTGGCGAGGGCTTTCTGGAAAAGGTCGAACGCATTCGTACCGGTGCCAAGTCGGCGCGGCGCGGCTCGCAGGAAGGACGCAAGCAACTGGAAGAAACTCTGGCGGGGCTGTCCGAAGACGAGCTGTTGCCGGTGGCTCGCGGCTTTAGCCAGTTCCTTAACCTGGCCAATATTGCCGACCAGTATCACCTGATGCGCCGTCGCCGTGACGATGACGAGCCGGCCTTCGAGGACCAGATGCTGGCGCAGGTGCTGGAGCGGCTCAAGGGTTGCAACCAGTGCCCGCAGCAACTGGCCAAAGCGGTGGCCGGCCTGGACATCGAGCTGGTGCTCACCGCCCACCCGACCGAGGTGTCGCGGCGCACCCTGATCATGAAATATGACTTCATAGCCCAGGAACTGGCCGAACTGGACCATGCCGGGCTGCCTGCCGCCGAGCGTGAAAAACATATCCAGAAACTGCGTAGCCTGATTGCCGAAATCTGGCATACCAGCGAAATCCGCAGCAGCCAGCCCACACCGCAGGACGAAGCGCGCTGGGGCTTTGCGGTGATCGAACGCTCCCTGTGGGAGGCGATTCCCAATGTGTTGCGTCATGTAGACAGCGTCTTGCGCGAGCAGGGTGCCGGCCCGCTGCCGCTGAATGCCGCACCGATCCGTTTTGCCAGCTGGATGGGCGGCGACCGTGACGGCAACCCCAACGTCACCGCCAAAGTAACCCGTCATGTGCTGCGCCTGGCGCGCTGGCTGGCTGCCGACCTGTATCTGCGCGATATTTCGCAACTGACCCATGAACTGTCGATGCAGCGCGCCACGCCCGAGCTGCTGGCGGTTGTGGGGCAGGACAGCGACGAGCCCTATCGCGTGCTGCTCAAGCGTCTGCGTGCCCGTTTGCGCCATACTCGCACCGAACTGCAAAACGCCATTGCCCAGGACTTGCCGCTGCCGCAGGACATCATCCACGATCGCGCCGAGCTGCTGGAGCCCCTGCTGCTGTGTCACCGCTCGCTGCACGAATGCGGCATGGGCATGATTGCCGATGGTGACCTGCTGGATACCATCCGCCGTGCGGCTACGTTCGGCCTGTCGCTGGTGAGGCTGGATATCCGTCAGGACTCTTCCCGTCATGCTGCTGCAGTGAATGAAATCACCGAGTGGCTGGGGCTGGGCAGTTATCTGGAGTGGAGCGAAGAGCAGCGCCAGCAGTTTTTGCTGAAAGAACTGCGCAACAAGCGTCCGCTGCTCAGTCGTGACTTTCAGGCCAGTGCCGATACCCGTGAAGTGCTGGATACCTGCGCAGTAATTGCCCGCGCGCCTACCGAATCACTGGGCACCTATGTGATTTCCATGGCCCAGGCGGCATCCGACGTGCTGGCGGTGCAGCTGTTGCTCAAGGAAGCCGGTGTGCGTCGCGCCATGCGTGTGGCACCGCTGTTTGAAACCCTTGACGATCTGGACAACGCCGCCGGCGTGATCCGCCAGCTGCTCAGTCTGGATGATTACCGCGAGCGTCTGGCCGGTCCGCAGGAAGTGATGATCGGTTATTCCGACTCGGCCAAGGATGCCGGCACCACTGCAGCCGCCTGGGCACAGTACCGTGCCCAGGAACAGCTGGTGCAGGTATGCCAGCAGGCTGGCGTTGAACTGCTGCTGTTCCACGGTCGTGGCGGCACCGTAGGGCGTGGCGGTGGCCCTGCCCACGAGGCGATTCTGTCGCAACCACCCGGCTCAGTGGCTGGCCGTTTCCGCACCACCGAGCAGGGCGAGGTGATCCGCTTCAAGTATGGCCTGCCGGAAGTGGCCGCGCAAAACCTCAACCTGTATCTGGCTGCCGTGCTGGAAGCTACCCACTTGCCGCCGGTTGCGCCCAAGGATGAGTGGCGCGCGATCATGGACCGCATGGCCGACGACGGCCTGCAGGGCTACCGGCAGGTGGTGCGTGAAGAGCCACAGTTTGTTGACTACTTCCGTCAGGCCACGCCCGAGCAGGAACTGGGCCGTTTGCCGCTGGGCAGCCGCCCGGCGCGGCGGCGCAGTGGCGGCATAGAAAGCCTGCGTGCCATTCCGTGGATTTTCGCCTGGACCCAGACCCGCCTGATGCTGCCGGCCTGGCTGGGCTGGGAAAGTGCACTGGAAAAAGCCTTTGCCCGTGGCGAAGAACCGCTGCTGGACGAAATGCGTGACCAGTGGCCGTTCTTCCGTGCCCGCATCGACATGCTGGAAATGGTGCTGCTCAAGGCCGACTCCGGCATTGCCCGCCTGTATGACGAGCGGCTGGTCGAGGCCGGGCTGCGTCCGCTGGGCGAGAAGCTGTTCCAGCATCTGCAAATGGCGGTGGACAACGTACTGCGCCTGACCGGCCAGGAGCAGCTGTTCGAGCGCCATCCGGTGGTACGGGCCTCGATCAGCATGCGTGATACCTATCTGGACCCGCTGCACCTGCTGCAGGTAGAGCTGCTGGCGCGTTCGCGCGAGCAGGCAGAACTGTCTCCCGCCATCGAGCAGGCCATGCTGGTGACCGTGGCCGGCATTGCTGCCGGTTTGCGCAACACCGGCTAAAGCAGGCCCTGCATGCACAGGCCCGCTTTACCGCGGGCCTGTTTTTTGACGGGTGGCAGCATCTGTCGAGGGCAATAAAAGCCAATAAATCCTTGTGCGACTAAAGGCTAGTGTGTACATTGGGGTGTTTTTTGCTGTCCGAAGGCATGTGCCAGAGCAGTGGTGACAGCCCTGAAATTACATAATTACAACTATAGAAACTGATTAAAGAGGAACAAACATGCGCGTGATCCTGTTGGGAGCACCCGGTGCCGGTAAAGGTACCCAGGCGGGCTTCATCACCAAAGAATTCGGCATTCCACAGATTTCCACCGGCGACATGCTGCGTGCTGCAGTCAAGGCCGGCAGCCCGCTGGGCCTGAAAGTGAAAAACGTGATGGAAACCGGTGGTCTGGTGTCCGACGACATCATCATTGACCTGATCAAGGAACGCATCCAGCAGGACGACTGCGCCAAGGGCTTCCTGTTTGACGGTTTCCCGCGCACCATTCCCCAGGCTGAAGCGCTGCGCGATGCCGGTGTCGGCATCGACTACGTGGTAGAAATCTCTGTGGAAGACGAAGAAATCATCAAGCGCATGTCTGGCCGCCGTACTCACGCGGCCTCCGGCCGTACCTACCATGTGCTGTATAACCCGCCCAGGGTGGAAGGCAAGGACGACGTGACCGGCGAAGACCTGGTGCAGCGCGATGACGACAAGGAAGAAACCGTGCGTCACCGTCTGGAGGTGTACCACTCCCAGACCAAGCCGCTGGTGGAATTTTATCAGCAAATGTCGGCAGCCAATAACGGCACGCCACGCTACAGCGCCATTGCCGGTGTGGGCAGCGTTGACGAAATTACCGCCAAGGTCATGGCTGCACTGGCCTGATTTTCTGCCACATAGATCAAGCGGCCCTGCCTGTACCGGATGCGTTATTCCGGCTGCGTGCAGGGCCGTTTGCATGAACAGATACACCATTTTGGGCACTTACCATGACCACCCTGCTTGCCATTGATACCGCTACCGAAGCTTGTTCCGTTGCTTTGTTGCATGGGAGCAAAACCTATAGCCGCTATGCGGTGATTCCACGCCTGCATGCCCAGCAGGTACTACCCATGGTGCAACAACTGCTGGATGAGGCCGCTATTGGTCTGGATCAGGTCGAGGCGATTGCCTTTGGCCGCGGGCCGGGGGCCTTTACCGGTCTGCGCATTGCCGTGGGTGTGGTGCAGGGGTTGGCTTTTGCGCTGGGCAAGCCGGTGCTGCCGGTGTCTACCCTGGCCGCCATTGCCCGCCGCGCCTGGCGCGAGCAGGGTGTCGGGCAGATTGCGGTAGCCATTGATGCACGCATGGACGAGGTGTACTGGGGCTGTTATGCCGAGATTGATGGCCAGCTGCAACTACAGGGCACCGAGCAGGTGTGTGCGCCGGAGCAGGCGTGTTTGCCGCGTACCGCCAGCGGCGACTGGCTGGCGGCCGGCACCGGCTGGCAGGCGTATGCCGGGCGGATTCCGGTTAGCGTATGCGGACAGGCCGGTGAATCATTGCCCCATGCCGAAGATATCCTGATGCTGGCCCTGCACGACTGGCAACAGGGACGGGCCTTGCCGGCGGAGCGGGCACTGCCAGTTTATCTGCGTGACCAGGTGGCCACGCCCAAGGCAGTCGCACCATAAAAAGCAAGGCGTGACCTGCGGTTGCAGGCCACGCCATCCAGGGCTAAAGTATAGCCATCAATCCTGAGGATCAGGCCATGCGTATTGACGGTTTTTCTCCCGCCTATGTGCCCAACCGCACTACCCGCTCGGATGCCATTGAAGCATCCGACGCGCTGTTGCGTCAGGATGAAAGCCGTAGCCGTCAGGGCGAACAGCTGTCGCAAAATGGACGCCCTCAAAGCCTGCAGGCCGTGTCCCAGTTGCAGGCGCAGGCTGAATACCAGCGTTACCAGGAACACAAGGCCGAATTTGCCGCGCCCCAGGTGCCCTGGCAAAACCAGCAGGCCATGGCCAGCTATGCTACTGCAGCCAGCTTTGCCGGTGATGATCCGGTAGATGCTGCCCAGGTGCTGGGCCTGGATCTTTACGCCTGATGGGCGTACGCGTTGCCGCGCTGGAGACTGCATTAGAGTCCGCCGCGCAGGCGCTTTCACTTTCCCTGTCCTTACCCCTTGAAGGCGATGCCCTGTTTGAGTTGCAGCTGACCGCTGCCGGGCTGCAGTTACAGGAACTGGGCAGCAAGGCCGGTGCCGTACGGGTGGACTTTACGGCCGGCGCACTGGCGCATCGCCGCCAGTTTGGTGGCGGCAGTGGCCAGATGATCGCCAAGGCCGTGGGCGTACAGGGCAGTGTTCGTCCCCATGTGCTGGATGCCACTGCCGGTCTGGGCCGCGATGCCTTTGTGCTGGCCTGTCTGGGTTGCCGTGTCGACATGATTGAGCGCCATCCGGTAGTGGCGGCCCTGCTGGATGATGGCCTGCAGCGCGCCCGTCAGCATGTCGACACCGCCGCCGTGATGGCGCTGATGAGCCTGCAGCAGGGCGATGCCATTGAGTTAATGGGCAACTGGCAAGGTACGCCGCCGCAGGTAATCCATCTCGACCCCATGTTTCCCGAGCGCGGCAAGAGCGCACAGGTTAAAAAAGAGATGCGCCTGTTTCAGCCGCTGGTGGGCAGCGATGACGACGCCCCGCAGTTGCTGGAGGCGGCACTGGCGCTGGCCAGTCACCGCGTAGTGGTCAAGCGGCCACGCATTGCGCCCGCCATCGAGGGCGTCAAGCCCGGTTACAGTCTGGAAGGCAAATCCAGCCGCTACGACATCTACCCGAAAAAATCGCTGACAGCGGGCTGATCCGCCTCAGCCGGTCCGGAGGCAGTGATGCCGGAACTGATCCCCTTATTGAATGACATCCGCGCCTGCACCCTGTGCAAGGACTCTCTGCCCCTGCCGCCAAGGCCGGTACTGCAGGCCGGCAAGGGTGCGCGGGTGCTGATTATTGGACAGGCGCCCGGCCTGCGCGCCCACGATAGCGCCACGCCCTGGAATGACCCAAGTGGTGAGCGGTTGCGTAGCTGGCTACAGGTGGGGCGTGAGCAGTTCTATGATCCGTCCCTGTTTGCCATCATGCCGATGGGTTTTTGCTACCCGGGCAAAGGCAAAAGTGGCGACCTGCCCCCGCGCAAGGAGTGTGCCCCGCAATGGCATGCGCCCCTGCTGGAGCAGTTGCCGGATCTCGGCCTGACCCTGCTGATTGGCCAGTACGCACAAAACTACTATCTAAACGACGGCCGCGGTAGCCTGACCGAACGGGTACGCAACTGGTGCGATCTGCCGGCAAACATGCTGGCATTGCCGCATCCTTCACCACGCAATATCGGCTGGTTTCAGCGTAATCCATGGTTTGAAACCGAGCTGCTGCCGGAATTGCGCCGGCGGCTGAGTTTTTTGTACGAATAAATGCATGCTTGTCGCAGCATCAGGCAGCTGGATGCTGCGACTACGCTTCGCTACGCGCAGCATGACAAACCCAACCGCCTGGCTTTGGTGCTAGAATATCCGGCATTTTCCAGGTGAGGCCGGCGTCTGTCCGGCAGGTAGCTGATTTGAACAAGCCTTTTCTAGCAGAACCCTTTATCAGCCTGTGGGCTGGGCAAGATATTTTTGCTGCTGCCGAAGCCTTGCAGGGTGAAGTATTTCGCGAGCTGGAAGGTCGTCGTACCCTGCGTACCGAAGTGGACGGGCGCGGTTTTTTTGTCAAGATTCATCGCGGCATTGGCTGGGGTGAAATCATTAAAAATCTGCTCAGTGCCAAGCTGCCGGTACTGGGGGCGCGTAACGAGTACCAGGCCATTCAGCGTCTGCAGCAGGCCGGCGTGGCCACCATGACAGCTGTGGCCTTTGCCGAGCGGGGCAGCAATCCGGCCCGCCAGCATTCCTTTATCATCACCGAAGAGCTGGCGCCGACCCTCAGCCTTGAAGACGTCTGCATGTACTGGCCGCAGCAGCCACCGGCGTTTGGCCTCAAAAAGGCGTTGGTTGAGCGGGTGGCCGAGATGACCGGCAGCATGCACCGCGCTGGCGTCAATCACCGTGACTGCTATATCTGCCATTTTTTGCTGCATACCGACAAGCCGCTGTCAGATGATGATTTTCGCCTGTCGCTGATCGACCTGCACCGCGCCCAGACCCGTGCGCACACGCCGATCCGCTGGCGCAACAAAGACCTGGCTGCGCTGTATTTTTCCGCGCTGGACATCGGTCTGACCCGCCGTGACAAACTGCGCTTTTTGCGCACTTATTTCCGTCAGCCGCTGCGCCAGATCCTGCGTGACGAAGCGCCCTTGCTGGCCTGGCTCGAACGCAAAGCAGAGAAGCTGTATGCGCGCAAGCAGCGCTACGGAGATGCGCTCTGATGACCACCGGCTGGACGCTAAAGCCTGACTATCAACAGCTGGATGCCGACTTTGGCAGCCTGGCGCAGGTGTTTGCGCTTGAGGGCGAACGGATTACCCACGACTCGGAATCAGAGCTGATTCGTATCGAACGTGGGGGTGTGCAGTATTACGTCAAACGTTACCGCAGCAACGGTACCGCCTGGCGTGCCTGGTTGCCACGTCCGCGGGTGATGGCCGAGTGGCAAAACCTGCAGCACTTTGCCAGCTGGGGCATCCCCACCGCCGAGGTGGTAGCCTTTGGCATGGAGCGTAAAAGCTGGGGCCGGTTTGGCCGGGGCGCGATGATTACCCGCGAACTGCCGCACACCGAAGATCTGGCGATGATGGCCCATCTGGGCGATGCGCGTTTTCAGGATGCCCGCTGGGTTACTGACGTTGGCCACCAGATTGCCGACTTTACCCGCGTCATGCATGAGCACGGCTTTGTGCACAATGATCTGAAGTGGCGCAATATTTTGGTTGACCAGCAGCCGCAGGCGTTTCTGATTGATTGTCCGACCGGCGGCTTCTGGTGGGGGCCGTTTCTGCAGTACCGCATCATCAAAGACCTGGCCTGCCTGGACAAGGTTGCGAAATATCAGTTGAGCCGTACGCAGCGGCTGCGATTTTACCTGCGTTACCGTCAGCAAAAGAGGCTGGCCATGCAGGATAAACAACAGATTCGCCGCATTGTGCGGTTTTTTGCCGGGCGGGAATAAACCATGGCGCAAGATTTTATCGACCCGCACATTCGCGAGCTTTTTGCCCGTCACCAGCTGGACAGCTTTGATGCTCTGTGGGAGCTGGAGCTGGAAGCAGTCGATCACCCCAATACTGAACGGGGAGGCTGGAGCTCGGTTTCACGCCTTGAGCTGGATGCTCAAACCTTTTATCTCAAACGCCAGCGCAACCATCTGACCCGCAGCGTGTTGCAGCCACTGGGTGAGCCGACCTTTGCCCGCGAGTTTCGCACCATCCAGCAGTATGAAAAGCTGGGTATTCCGGCTTTGCGGGCTGCCTGGTTTGGCCTGCGGCGTATCGAAGGCGAGCAGCGGGCGATTCTGGTGACTCATGGGCTGGAGGGCTGGAATGACCTGGCCGACTGGCTGGAGCGTTGGGAGCAGGTATCTGCGGATGAGCGACAGGCCATTCTGGATGCCTGTGGCGTGCTGGCGCGTACCCTGCATGCGGCCGGGCAGATGCATGGCTGCTTTTATCCCAAGCATATTTTCTTGCGTCAGAAGGGCGACGGCTTCGATGCCTGCCTGATTGATCTGGAGAAGACCCGCCGGTTGTGGCTGGGACGGCGTGACCGGATTAAGGATATCGAGCCGCTGATTCGGCGCACCCGTCATGTTTGGCAGCCGGATGAGCATATGCAGTTGCTGCAGGCTTATCTGGGAAGTCCTGAAAAGGCACGCATCTGGTATGGCTGGCTGCAGGAGCGTATCAGCGACAAGGATAGCCGGCCATGAACATCCGGTATTTGCAGGGGCGCGCCCCGGAATTGCCGCACCGGCTGAATTTTCTGAATGGCAACAAGCTGGACTTGCTGCAGTGGCTGCGTGTGCTGCCGGATCAGCGTTATGTGGCGCGCGCGCAGTGGAAAGGGCGCACAGTGCTGGCGAAAATGTTTGTCGGCTCCCGTGCGCAGCGCCATTTTCAGCGCGAGTTGACCGGCGCACAGAATCTGGCCGATTCAGGTCTGCCTACGCCGAAGCTGTTGGCCAGCGATTATGATCATGCTTTTGGTGGCTGGCTGTTGTTTGAGTATCTGGATGCTGCCGAAAGCCTGGAACAGCGCTGGCAACAGGTTGCACATTTGCCGCTTTTGGCAGCAGAACAGCGCAATGTTTTACAGGATGCCCTGGGCTGTATCGCGCGGATGCACCAGCAGGGGGTGTGGCAGAGCGACTTGCATCTGGACAATTTTTTGCTGCATCAGGGCGAGCTGTATGTAATTGATGGCGGCGGTGTTGAGCAGCAACAAGCCGGCAAGTTGCTCACGGCCGAACAGGCGCAGCACAACCTGGCGGTGTTTGTAGCCCAGCTGCCACCGCTACTGGATGACTGGCTGGCGGTCTTGCTGCAGCTTTATGTGGAGCAAGGCGGCCAACCGGCGGTTGAACTGACCGGCTTGCGTGCAGAGATCGCCAAAATACGTCGCTGGCGCATCCGTGATTATCTGAAAAAAACCGCCCGGGATTGCAGTCTGTTTAGCGTGCGCAAGTCGTTGTCGGGTGTACGTGCCGTGCAGCGTGCCCGGCAGGACGAAGTAGGTGAACTGATTGAGCAGCCGGACGCCTTTATTGCTGGTGGCCATATTTACAAGACCGGTGGCGCAGCCACCGTTGCCCGGGTTGGGCACCAGGGTCACCAGTGGATCATTAAACGCTATAATATCAAGAGCTTTGCCCACTGGCTCAAGCGCTGCTGGCGGCCCAGTCGTGCCTGGCACAGCTGGCAGGCCGGCTATTTGTTGCAGCTGCAAGGCATTGCCGTGGCACAAAATATTGCAGTGCGCGAGCAACGCCGGCTGGGTCTGCGCAGTGTCGCCTGGCTGGTCAGCGATTACCACGGCGACCAGGACCTGATTGCCCGTTTCGCCCCCTACGTCGAAAGCGGCGAGGTGCCGCAGCACGACCTGCAGCAACTCCAACAGCTTCTCAACGGCCTGATCCGGGCAAAAATCAGCCACGGCGACCTGAAAGGCCACAACATTCTCTGGCATAATGACCGCTGTTTACTGATTGACCTGGACGCCGTCCGCCAGCACCGCAGCCACGCCCGTTTTGTTCGCGCCTTTGCCCGCGACCGGGCCCGGCTGCTGCGCAACTGGCCAAAAAACAGCCGGCTATACCAGCTACTCAATGAAAAATTACCGCAGGCTCAATAGCCTGCGCTCATCACGAGGCATTACCATCCATGGCACTAACCGTTCTTGGCCTGTCAGGCGCACTCAGTCACGACCCCTCCGCAGCCCTTTACATTGACGGCAAACTGATCGCCGCCATCGAAGAAGAGCGGCTGGTGCGCGACAAACACGCCAAAAACCGCATGCCCTACGAGTCTGCCAAGTTTTGCCTGGAACAGGCCGGCATC
>CAZVDA010000025.1:0-15088 GCA_964625365.1 uncultured Thiopseudomonas sp.
TGATGATCAGCATGGCGTTGCGGAACACATGGCCATAGAGCACGCGGCGCTCGCTGAGGCCCTTGGCGCGGGCGGTGGTGACGTACTGCTTGTTGATCTCGTCCAGAAAGCTGTTTTTGGTCAGTAATGTCAGGGTGGCAAAGTTGCCGATCACCAGTGCGGTGACCGGCAGCGCCAGGTGCCAGAAATAGTCGCCGATTTTGCCCAGCGTACTCAGGTCGTCAAAGTTGGGCGAGGTCAGCCCGCGTAGCGGGAACCAGCTCAGGTAGCTGCCGCCGGCAAACACCACCACCAGCAAAATAGCAAACAAAAAGGCGGGAATGGCATAGCCGAGCACAATGGCGGTGCTGGTCCACATGTCGAAGGCGCTGCCGTGGCGCACCGCCTTGCGGATGCCCAGCGGAATCGACACCAGATACATCAGCAGGGTACTCCACAGCCCCAGCGATACCGAGACCGGCATTTTTTCGACAATCAGTTCGGTAACGCTGGCATCACGGAAAAAGCTGTTGCCAAAGTCGAAGCGGGCGTAGTTTTTCAGCATGATCCAGAAGCGCTCGGGTGCCGGCTTGTCAAAGCCGTACATGCGCTCGATTTCGGCAATCAGGTCGGGATCCAGCCCCTGGGCACCGCGATACGGGCCGCCGGCGCTGGCGGTTTCCTGGCCGCCGCCGGAAATGCGTCCGGTGGCGCCGCCGGTGGCGGCATCAAAGCCTTCCAGCTTGGCGATCATCTGCTCGACCGGGCCGCCGGGTGCGGCCTGGATGATGACAAAGTTGAGCAGCAAAATGCCGAACAGGGTGGGGATGATCAGCAGCAGGCGGCGAAGAATATAGGCAGCCATTTATTCGGCAGACTCCTGTGCAGGCTGGGGCTGCGTGCCGTCGATCCACCAGGTGAACAGGCCGTAGTCATACAGGGGCGGATGGGCCGGACGCTGCAGGTGTTTCCAGTGGGCAATGCGCCAGCTGTCGGTGTAATAGTTGGGAATCACATACTGGCCCCACAGCAGCACCCGGTCCAGGGCGCGGGTGTGGGTGATCAGGCTGTCGCGGCTGTCGGCATTGATCAGGCCTTCCACCAGACTGTCGATGGCCGGGTCCTGCAGGCCGATAAAGTTGCGGCTGCCGGGATTGTCGAAACTGCTGGAGTGCCAGAAGTCGCGCTGCTCGTTGCCCGGCGAGCTGGACTGCGACCAGATGGCCGAGGTCATGTCGAAGTCCCGCGAGCGCATGCGGTTGATGTACTGGGATACGTCGGCACGGCGGATGGTCATCTCGATACCCAGTTCGGCCAGATTGCGTTTGAACGGCAGCAGCACCCGTTCCAGGTTGGCCTGGGTAATCAAAAACTCGAAGGCCAGCGGCTGGCCGTCGGCATTGACCATGCGATCCTTTTCGATGCGGTAGCCGGCCTGTTTCAGCAGGTTCCACGCCTGCAGGCGGCGGTCGCGGATGATGCCGCTGCCGTCGCTGACCGGCAGTTTAAATTCCTGATCGAAAACCTCCTCGGGAATCTGCCCGCGCAAGGGTTCCAGCAGCTCCAGTTCGGCGGCAGAGGGCAGGCCGCTGGCGGCCAGTTCCGAGTTGGCAAAGAAGCTGTTGGTGCGCAGGTAAGAACCATAGAACAGCTGCTTGTTGGTCCATTCGTAGTCAAACAGCAGGCCGATGGCTTCGCGTACGCGGCGGTCCTGGAACATTGGCCGGCGCAGGTTGAACACATAGGCCTGCATGCCGACCGGGTTGTGGTTGCGGATTTCTTCGCGCTCGATATCGCCACGTTTCAGGGCGGGGGAGGTGTAGCCGGTGGCCCAGTCCTTGGCGGAATACTCCAGGTTGAAATCGAACTGGCCGGCCTTGAAGGCTTCCAGTGCTACTGACATGTCCTGATAGTAGTCGATCTGGACCCGGTCGAAGTTGTAGTGGCCAATGCTGACCGGCAGGTCCTTGCCCCACCAGTCGGCCACCCGCTCATAGCTGATGCTGCGCCCGGCCGATACCTTGCCGACCCGGTAGGGGCCGCTGCCCAGTGGCGGCTGCAATGAGGTTTTACTGAAATCCCTGTCTTGCCAGAAGTGCTTGGGTAGCACCTGCAGCTGGCCAAGAATCAGTGGCAATTCGCGGTTGCGGTTGTGCTTGAAGTCAAAACGTATCACCCGCTCGCTTTCCACCACCACCTCGGCTACGTCGGCGTAATAGTGACGGTACAGCGGGTGTCCCTGGGTGGTCAGCAGCTCGAAGGTAAAAGCGACGTCGTTGGCAGTGACTGGCTGGCCGTCATGGAAACGGGCCTGCGGGCGCAGGTGAAAGCGCACAAACTGGTTGTCCGGGTCACGCTCGATGCGCTCGGCCAGCAGGCCGTATTCGGTAAAGGGCTCGTCCAGCGAGCGGTGGGTGAGGCTGTCGTAGATCAGGCCGATGTGATCCACCGCATTGCCTTTGGGAATAAAGGGGTTGAGGCTGTCGAAGCCGTTGAGGCCGGACAGGCGCAGGGTGCCGCCCTTGGGGGCGTCGGGATTGACGTAGTCAAAGTGGCTGAAACCGGCTGGGTACTTGGGTGCATCGTCATAAAGGGTGAGGGCGTGTTGCGCCTGTGCGCCCAGGGCACAGCAGCACAGCAGCAGGGCACAGAGCCTTGTGGTCAATGCGGGCATCAGGGGGTCTCCGCCGAATCCAGCCACCAGGCCCGCAGGCCAAGGGTGTAGGGGGGTATCTGGGGGTGTTTGAGCCGCGTGCTGTAGGCAATGCGGTGCTGGCTAATATACCAGTTCGGCACAATATAGTGTTGCCACAGCAGGGTGCGGTCCAGCGCCTGCATGGCCGCCTGCAGCTGGTTTTCGGTGCGTGCGCGGCTGGCGGCTTCCAGCAGGGCATCGACCATGGGGTCCTGGATGCCGGCGTAGTTTTTACTGCCGCGCACGGCGGCCTGGCTGGAGTGGAAATACAGCCACTGCTCGGGGCCGGGGTTCAGGCTTTGCGGCAACACCAGCAGGGTCATGTCGTAATCAAAGGCATCCAGCCGCTGCTTGAACTGGGCGCGGTCCACGGTACGCAGGCGGGCGTTGATACCGGTGCGGCGCAGGGTCTGCACGTAGGACTGCAAAATACGCTCCATGCCGGGGTTGACCAGTAAAATCTCCAGCGCCAGTGGCTGGCCCTGGCTGTTGTGCAGCCCCTGCTGGCGCAGTTTCCAGCCGGCCTGCTGCAGCAGGCCCAGGGCGCGGCCCAGGCTGTCGCGGGAAATACCGCGCCCGTCGGTGACCGGCACCTGGAAAGGCTGCTGGAAAAAGCTGTCGGCCAGCTGCTGGCGCCAGGGCTTGAGCAATAGCCATTCCGCGCCCTGTGGAATATCACGGCTGGCGAACGGGCTGTTGGGAAAATAACTGGTGGTGCGCTGGTAGGCGCTGTTGAACAGGCTGCGGTTGGTCCATTCAAAGTCGAACAGGATGGCCAGCGCCTCGCGTACCTGCGGGTTGTCGAAGGGTGCGCGGCGTGTATTGAAAAACAGTGCCTGCAACGGGGCTGGGATCTGGTGGGGGATTTCGGCGCGGATCAGCTCGCCGCGCTCCAGCGCCGGGAAGCGGTAGCCGGTGGCCCAGTTTTTGGCCTGATGCTCGATGTAGAGGTCGAAATTGCCGGCCTTGAAGGCTTCAAACGCCACATGGCGATCGCGGTAAAAGTCCACATCAATGCGCTGGATGTTGTACTTGCCCACATTAACCGGCAGGTCGTTGCCCCACCAGTTGGCCACCCGCTCGAACCTTAGACTGCGCCCGGGCTTGACGGCGGTGATGCGGTAGGGGCCGCTGCCCAGCGGCGGCTCGAAACTGGTCTGGCTGAAGTCGCGCTGTTGCCACCAGTGGGCGGGCAGTACCGGCAGTTCGCCGAGACTGAGGATTTGCTGGCGGCTGGCCGGTTGCCTGAAGACAAAGCGCACCCGCAGCGGCGCGAGAATTTCGACCCGCTCCACGTCCTTGAGGATGTTGCGGTATTGCGGGTGGCCGTGTTCCAGCAGGGTGCGCCAGGAAAACTCGACATCGCTGGCGGTGATTGGCTGGTCGTCGTGAAAGCGTGCCTGCTGACGCAGGTTGAACACTACCCAGCGCAGGTCGTCGGCATACTGGATGCTTTCGGCCACCAGTCCGTAGGCGCTGGCCGCCTCGTCGCCGGACGGATCAAAGACGCCATGGCCCACCATCAGCGGTGCATTCAGTTCGCTGACGCCATACTGGTAAAAGTCGCCGGTGCCAATCGGGCTGGTGCCCTTGAGAATGTAGGGGTTGAGGCTGTCGAAGGTGCCCAGCGCCATCAGGTGCAGCTGGCCGCCTTGGGGTGCATCCGGGTTGACCCAGTCAAAGTGGCGGAAACTGGCGGGATACAGCAGCTGGCCAAAGCGGGCAAAACCGTGGCTGAGGGTGACGGCGGCCTGGGCGGGCAGGGCGAGCGACAGGCAAAGCAGGGCAAAAAAGCGGGGCAGGTAACTCAAGTGGTCTCTCCGGTAGAGCTACGGGGTGCCGTTGCGTCTGGCGACGCTGCAGTCAGCGGGCGGCCAGGCATGGTAGCACTGTGCAGCCCGCCGGCACAGGTCAGAGGTAAAGGGTCAGGGTCTGGCCGGGTTTGAGCAGCTTGTCACGGGACGGGTTCCAGTTTTCCAGCTGGCGGATGCTGACTTTGTGCTTGCGGGCGATGGTGGACAGGGTATCACCGGCGCGTACCACGTAACGTGTGGTGTCGGCCTGTATGCGCAGGGTCTGGCCGATCTTCAGCCGGTCGGATGACAGCTGGTTCCATGCACGCAGCTGGGCTGCGGTGACGCCATAGCGCACGGCCAGTCCCGACAGGGTATCGCCGGAGCCGACCTTGTGGGTACGGCTCAGCGGGGCCGGCGGTGCGCTGGCCAGGGTTGCCTGCAGCCCGGTCGGGCCGGGAATGGACAGTTGCTGGCCGATACGTAGCTGATTGCTTTTAAGCTGGTTGAGCTGGCGGATGGCCGATACGCTGCTGCCATGCCGCTGGGCAATGCCCGACAGGGTATCGCCCTGACGCACCACATAGGGGCGCAGTACGGGCAACTCTTCGTGCTTGAGCTCGGCCAGCTTGCGCTTGAGGCGGCCAGCCTGTTCGGCGGGAACCAGGACATGCATGGGGCCGTCCAGGGTGACGCCCTGCTTGAAGGCCGGGTTCAGCTCGCGGATGTGTTCGTCGCTGATATCGGCCAGAACGGCAATGCGTTTCAGGTCAAGCTGGCGCTTGAGCGGCACGCGGATAAAGTAGGGTTCGTCCGGCACGTCGGGCAGGTTGAGCGCGTAGGCTTCGGGACTGGCAATCAGCTGGGCCAGGCCCAGCAGCTTGGGTATGTAGTCGCGGGTCTCGGCGGGCAGCTGCAGGTTCCAGTAGTCGGCGGGCAGGCCCAGATCACGGTTGCGCTTGATGGCGCGGCTGACGGTGCCCTCTCCGGAGTTGTAGGCGGCCAGGGCCAGCAGCCAGTCGCCGTCAAACATGCGGTTCAGGTATTGCAGGTAGTTGAGTGCCGCTTCGGTGGAAGCCATGATGTCGTTGCGGCCATCGTACCAGCGGGTTTGCTTGAGCTTGAAATTGCGGCCGGTGGACGGGATGAACTGCCAGAGGCCGGAGGCATGCGACGGCGAATAGGCCAGCGGGTTGTAGGCGCTTTCGATGACCGGCAGGAGGGCCAGCTCCAGTGGCATGTTGCGGCTGTCCAGTGCTTCGACAATGTAGTGGATGTAGGGTGTGCTGCGGCGGGTGATCTGTTCCAGGGAGGCGGTGCGGCTGGCAAACCAGAGTCGCTGTTGCTCGATGCGGGGGTTGCTGTCGTCCTCGTCGAGCAGCTGGTAACCGTGGCGGATACGCTGCCAGATATCGCTGATGGCCGGCGTGTCTTCTTCGGCCACATCAGGGTCTGCGCGGACTGTGGACGACTTGCCGGTTTGCTTGAGCGCGGTGCCGGACCAGCGGCCGTCAGGCAGCTCCAGCGGCGCCAGACGCTCCTTGAGCGCCCGCTCGTCATGGATTTCGGTACGCGGGTTTTGTTGCTGGCACCCGCCCAGTAACAGCGCGGCGCCCAGCAGCAGGCATCCGGTTGCACGGACAATGACCCGCTGGCTGTTGCGGGGAATCAGGCTCGACATAATGTATTTTGCAAAAAATAAAATTCGCGAAATTTTATGTGCCGAACGGGCGGGGGTCAAGAAAATGGGGCCCTGTTACGCCTGGAAATCATCTTTCCATGCCCGCAGCGCGGTAAAAACCTCTACCGGATCATGGCCTTGCAGGCGGTTTTGTCTGGCAAGGGTCGCGAGGATGGCCGGCTGGCTACAGCGCAAAAAGGGATTGATGGCACGTTCTTGCGCGATCGTGCCGGGCAGGCTGATACGGCCCTGTGTGCGCAGCCCTTCCACCCTGGCCAGCTGTTCCAGCACCTGCGGATTGTCTGGCTCGGCAGCGGCGGCAAACTTGAGGTTGGACAGGCTGTATTCGTGGGTGCAATACACCCGGGTTACAGCAGGCAGGGCGGCCAGCCGCTGCAGTGATTGATACATCTGTAGCGGTGTGCCTTCAAACAGGCGGCCGCAGCCGGCCATAAACAGGGTGTCACCGCTGAACAGCACGGGCGGCTCGTCTTCCATGTAGTAGGCGACATGGCCCAGCGTATGGCCGGGCACATGCAGGCAGCGTACCTGCCGTTCCAGCAGCTGGAAACATTGCTCGTCGGCCAGTGGCAGGTCGATGCCCTCGACCGCTTCCAGTTGCGGGCCGTATACGCGGGCGCTAGTGGCCTGTTTCAGGGCGGCGATACCGCCGGTATGATCCCTGTGGTGATGGGTAACGAGAATGTCGGTCAGCGTCCATTGTGGATTCTGTTGCAGCCATTGCAGTACGGGCGCTGCATCGCCCGGATCCACCACGGCGCAGGCCAGGGTGGCAGGGTTTTGCAAAAGCCAGATATAGTTGTCGTTAAAGGCAGGCAGGGCAGTGATGGTCAGCATGAACAGGGTATCCTCGGCTCGGATCGGGAATGCACAAACCATAGCAGACGGCCCGATTGACTGTCGAATCAGGGAACAACCGCCCGCTACAGGAGTGTTTCATGCTTGAATCCAGTCCCCTTTTGCGCAAACGTCCGGTGCTGTCGGCACAGGTGCGTGAATGGTGCGCCGGTACCTGGGCGGCCAGCCTGATGGAGGCGGAGTCGCTTTGGCTGCAGGCGCGTCTGGCCAGATATTTTGGCAGCTATCTGCTCAGGTATAACGCGCTGGATGATGCCCCGCTGGTCACCGACGTACGTCATCAGGTGCGTCTGGGCTGTGACAGCCAGCCGCAAGAGCTCTATGTCGATGAAAGCGGCTGGGCGGTACAGCCCGAGGCGGCCGATGTGGTGATCCTGCAGCACAGTCTGGAGTTTGCCCGCTCGCCCTATGACCTGCTGCGCGAGGCCGCGCGGGCGGTGCGCCCCGGCGGTCACTTGCTGCTACTGGTGCGCAATCCCTGGGGGCTGTGCGCCAGCCGGGGCGGGCCCTGGCCACAGGCACACCGGCTGGCGGCATCACGGGTGGCGGAGTGGCTGGCCGTGCTGGGGTTCGCCCTGGACGCACCGGTGTTTGCCCACTATTTGCCGGCCCGCTGGCAGGCAGGTCAGCACCGGCTGGAGGCATTTTTGGTTAAAAGGCAGTGGCCGCTGGGCGCATGCTATATGATAGCCGCCCGCAAGCAGGTGCATGCCGCACCCTTGCAGCGCCAGCGCAGCCGCCGCATCAAGGACCTGTTACCCTTGCCGGTCGCGCCGCAGCGCAAAAGTCCGGAACCCGTAAAAGAACAACGCATACATGACTGAACCGATACAAATCTTTACCGATGGTGCCTGCAAGGGCAATCCCGGCCCCGGCGGCTGGGGCGCTTTGCTGCAATACAAGGGCAGGGAGCTGGAGCTGTGCGGCGGCGAGCCGGATACCACCAACAACCGCATGGAACTGATGGCCGTCATCCAGGGGCTTGCCGCACTGAAAAGACGCAGCCCGGTGTTGCTGGTGACCGACTCCAAATATGTCATGCAGGGCATGCAGCAGTGGCTGGCCGGCTGGAAAAAACGTGGCTGGAAAACGGCCGGCAACCAGCCGGTCAAAAATCAGGACCTGTGGCAACGGCTGGATGAACTGGTGCAGCAGCATGATGTGAAATGGCAGTGGGTGGCCGGCCATACCGGCCATCCGGGCAATGAACGGGCCGATCAACTGGCCAACCAGGGTGTCGAGGAGGTGCGCAAGTGAGTCGTTATGTCGTGCTTGATACAGAAACCACGGGCATGCCGGTGACCGAAGGCCACCGCATCATCGAAATTGGCTGTGTGGAAGTGATTGAGCGGCGGCTGACCGGTCGCCACTACCATGTCTACATACAGCCCGACCGTGAAGTGGACGAGGGTGCCATTGCGGTGCACGGCATCACTGATGCCTTCCTTAAGGACAAGCCCAGATTTCGCGATATTGCCGACGACTTTTACCGGTTTATCGAAGGGGCCGAGCTGGTTATCCACAACGCGCCCTTTGACGTAGGCTTTATCGAAAACGAATTTGCCCTGCTGGGCCAGAGCGAGCGTGCCGACATTAGCCAGTACTGTACGGTGCTGGATACCCTGGTGATGGCCCGCGAGCGCCATCCGGGCCAGCGCAACACGCTGGACGCCCTGTGCACCCGCTATCATGTGGACAACTCCAGGCGCGAGTTGCACGGTGCGCTGCTTGATGCCGAGATTCTGGCTGATGTGTTCCTGCATATGACCGGTGGCCAGAGCAGCCTGTCGCTGTCGGGTGAGGGCGACGGCTTTGGATCGGGCGCAGGCGCCATTCGCCGTCTGGCAGACGGCCGCACACCGGCTCCGGTGCTGGCGGCCACGGCTGCCGAACTGGAGGCGCATCAGCGTTTTTTGCAGGATCTGGCCAAGGCCAGTGGTAAGGAACTGAACTGGTAGGCCGCACCGGCCTGCCGGACAACAACAATAATAACGATCTGGGGATCGCATGAATTACAAAGCATTCAACCTGCAGGTGCAGGACAAGGTCGCCGTACTGGAAATGAACCGTCCGGCCAAGCTCAACGCCATGAATGAAGACTTCTGGGAGGAGCTGCCGGATATTTTTGCCCATATCGAGCAGGAGCCCGGCATCCGCGTGGTCGTGTTCAGCGGGGCGGGCGAGCACTTCAGCAGTGGCATAGACCTGGCCTATCTGGCTTCGGTGGCTGCGCAGCTGGGCAAGGACCCGGGCCGCAATGCGCTGATTTTGCGGCGACAGATCAAGCGCCTGCAGGCCTCGCTGGATGCCGTGGACCGTTGTGGCAAGCCGGTTCTGGCCGCCATTCAGGGATACTGCATTGGCGGGGCGATTGACCTGGTCAGTGCCTGCGACATGCGTTACTGCAGTGCCGATGCACGTTTTTCCATCAAGGAAATCGACGTTGGCATGGCTGCCGATGTCGGCACCCTGCAGCGCCTGCCGCACATCATTGGTGACGGCATCATGCGCGAGCTGGCCTACACCGGCCGTTTTGTCGAGGCCGACGAAGCCTGCCGGATCGGACTGGTCAACCGTGTCTATGCCGACCGTGACCAGCTGCTGGACGGCGTGCTGCAACTGGCCGGCGAAATTGCCGCCAAGTCGCCGCTGGCGGTGCGCGGCACCAAGGAAATGATTCGCTACATGCGTGACCACAGCGTGGAAGACGGCCTGAACTACGTGGCCACCTGGAACGGGGCCATGCTGCAGTCTGAAGACCTGCGCCTGGCCATGGCGGCGGGCATGAGCAAAAGTCGTGCCGAGTTCAAGGATTGAAAACCGTGCCTACACCATAGGTTTTCAATTTTGCAAGTGCAGTCTTTCCGGGTTGTTAAGAAGGCTGCAGACTGGTGACAAAAGCAGGCGCCCGGCTTGACGGCTGCAGCAAATGCCAAGAGACTGTCACGATTAAAATTGCGCCGCATCATGGGTAAGGGTATAAAGGCGCGCGTTGGCCGGATTTTGATAAAAGTGTACACCCTGTACCGGATTCGTAGCTGCCTGTAGCAGGGCCATGTACGGTTGGGCGGGTTTAAACGTTATAAGGAACAGGTAGAAGGCATGGCAACAGGAGCAACCTCACTCAGCGTGGTGCGTGAAGAACTATTTGCCACAATGACAGAAACGCAGCAAAACCTGGAGCGCTTCCTTGAGGAGCGCGACAGCGGCACCCTGTTGCAGCGTTCCGTGCATAACCTGCAGCAGATCAAGGGGATCCTGTCGCTGATCGGACTCACCGGTGCCGAACTGCTGGCCCAGGAAATGCAAGTGCTGGCGATGGACATTCCGGCCGGTGCCAACGAGCAGTGCAACGATCAGCTGTCCGCCATCAACAACGGCCTGCATGTGCTGCACAGCTACCTTGAGCACCTTGAGGCCAACTGGATCGAAATGCCCGAGCTGCTGTTGCCGGCCATCAACCAGTTGCGTGTGTCGGCCAGCCAGTCGCAACTGCCTGAAAGCTACTTCTTCTCGACCCGCCTTACCATCGAACGTCCATCGCGTCCGCCGCTTAAAAGCCTGAAAGACCCTCAATCCGCACTGAACCGCCTGCGTCACCTGTACCAGCTGGCGCTGCTGAGCGTGATCAAGGAAAAAAACGTGCAGCAGGCACTGGCTGCAATGAAAAAGCTGGTGCAGGAAATGGACGTCACCGACCCGGCAGCAGCCGGCACCATCATTTACTGGGTGTCGGCGGCAGCGCTGGAATCGGTCATCGACGGCAAGCTGTTGCTGACCACCGAACGCAAGCTGTTGTTTTCCCGTCTTGACCGCGAGATCAAGCAGCATCTGTCCAATGCCAGCCACAGCCCGTCGCGCGGGCTGATCAAGGACATGCTGTACCTGGTTGCACTGGCCTATTCGCCAGGCCCCTGTGCCGTTGAGGTGCAGCGTGCCGCCAACCTGCCAACCCTGCCATTCACCGACCGTATGCTGGCGGACGAATACCGGCGCATGTCCGGTCCTGGCACCAACGTGCTGCGTTCGCTGTCTGCGGCCATCCAGGAAGAGCTGGGCATGGTCAAGGACACGGTTGACCTGATCGGGCGCGGTACGGCATCCGATGAAGCGTTTGAAAACCTGCCATTGATCATTGCCAAGCTGGAAAAAACGCTGATCATGGTCGGCCAAACCGGTGCCAGCCTGTCGCTCAAGCGCCAGCTGAAAACCCTGGCCGGCTGGAAAACGCCGCAGGATGTCTCTTCGGACGAGCTGCTGCAGCTGGCCGATGCGGTGATCTATATCGAGGGGCTGGTTGCCAGTCTGGAAATGGGCCAGCGCCATGCGGCCAAGGTTGCCGAGCTGTCCGAAGCCGAGGTGTTTGCCCGTCACCAGCTGCTTGAGGCGCAGATTATTATCAAGGACGAAGCCACCAACGGCCTGTTGCTGGCCAAACGCTCGATTACTTCTTATTTCGAGTCCGGCGGCGACGTCAACCATCTGCGCAACCTGCCCGATGCCCTGACCCTGGTGCGCGGCGGCCTCTGGTTTGTCAATGAAAAGCGTGCCGGCCAGCTGGTACAGCTGTGTGCCGACTACATTGAAATCAGCATGCTCAATGCCGATCACATGCCCAGCGAGTCTGCCCTTGAGACCCTGGCCGATGTGCTGGCCAGCCTTGAGTACTACCTTGAAGGCGGCATAGCGCTGCAAACCGACAACATGCAGGATACCCTCGACACCGCCGCCAGCGGTTTGGGCCGGTTGGGCATCCAGATTACCGACGTTGCCAGTGCCAACTGACAGCGCCTGGCAGGTTGGCATGCCGGACAGTAGCCGGCGGCACGGCCTGGCGCTGGCACACTGTACGGCATCCTTTCTGCAAAACGGGCAGGGCAGCCTGCTCTGGCCCCTTGAGGTGCTGGAGCCTCTGGTCGAATCCCGCGTGCTGGATATCCAGGGCATCGGCCACCTGAACGGTACCCCCGTTTACCTCTACGAGCTGGCCGGACAGCCGGATTCCGGCGAAGAAAGCTGGATCAGCCTGCGCTCGCAGTTGTCACATGCCGATGCCGGTGTTTACCGCATGCTGTCCTATGCCAGCCAGATTGGCACCTGGAGTCGCCAGCACCGTTTTTGCGGCAGCTGTGGTCAGCCGATGCAGTCCAGCCGCGAACACCGCATGCGCTTTTGTAGCCCCTGCAACCTGCAGCAGTACCCGCGCCTGTCGCCCTGCATGATTGTGCTGGTGACCCGTGGCGACGAGCTGCTGCTGGCGCGTGCACCACGCTTTGTGGCGGGTATGTACAGCTGTCTGGCCGGTTTTGCCGAACCGGGTGAAACCATGGAAGGCTGTGTGCACCGTGAGGTGTTTGAAGAAACTCAGGTGCGCGTGCACAACCTGCGCTATATCGCCAGCCAGAACTGGCCCTTTCCGCATTCGCTGATGTTTGGCTTTCATGCCGACTATCTGGACGGCGAGATTATGCCGCAGGCCGACGAACTGGAAGACGCCCGCTGGTTCAGCATCCACGACCTGCCAGAGCTGCCGCTGCCGGGCTCGATTGCCCGCTATCTGATCGACCTTTACCTGTACCGCCGGCTAGGCGGCCGCGAACCAGTGCTGCCACGCTAGGCGCAGGGTCAGCGCCATTACCATCAGGATAAACAGCGGACGTATCAGTTTGATACCGCCGCCAATGGCCAGGCGCGCCCCCAGCGCCGCGCCCAGCATCAGCGCCAGCCCCATGGCAATACCCAGTGTCCACATCACCTGTCCGCCTGCGGCGAACACTGCTAGCGCCATGGCGTTACTGACAAAGTTCATGCTACGTGCCACTGCCGTGGTACGCAGCAGGTCCAGCGGATAAAGAATCAGCGTGCTGACGGTCCAGAAGGCACCGGTCCCCGGGCCGGCCACCCCGTCATAAAAGCCCAGCAACAGCCCCTGTGGCAACTGGCGCTTGCGGCTGGCAGGTGGCGAATCGCTGTTGGAAGTGCGCTGAGGAATCTTGCTGAACAGCATATAAAGGCCGCATAGAAACACCACGGCGGGCAGAAACTGGTTGAGCCATTGCGCAGACAGGTAACGCGCCAGCAACGCACCCAGCACAGCCCCCGTGGCGGTGGCCAGCAAGGCCGGTAGCCATTGTCCGGGCTGGAACAGGCCGCGCCGGTAAAAGGTCAGGCTGGCTGTGGCCGAACTAAAGGTGGCACACAGTTTGTTGGTGCCCAGTACCAGGTGTGGTGCCAGCCCCGACAACATCAGTGCCGGAATGGTCAGCAGCCCGCCACCGCCGGCAATGGCATCGACCAGTCCGGCCGTAAAGGCCACCGCCATCAACAAAAACAGCAGGGGCAGGGTGATCGAGAAATCGGCTGAAAATGACATTAAAAATTCCGCTGTCGGGTCCAGATATAAAGAATTTGGCGAAAACCTGCGGGGCACGCATAATGTCCCGATTTTAAAATGGAGTTCAAGCAAGATGCAGTTTACGGGATTGGCGGCTGGTTTGGTGGTGCCGGGGCTGATTGTTCTGGTACTGGGCCTGCGCATGTTGTGGAGAGGCGGCTGGTTTATGGTCTGGCTGCGGGCAACCTGCGGGCTGTGCCTGATTGCGCTGGCTGCACTGTGCGCCCTGCTGGCCTATGACCTGGGCACATACAGGGAACAACAGTCGGGCCAGAGCATCGCCCAGCTGGAAGTGGGCAACGGTGACCAGGGACGCCACCGCGTTACGCTGTCTGACGGGCGACAGGTTCACCAGTTTTTGCTGGATGGCGAGCTGTGGGGGCTGGATGTCCAGCAACTGGACTGGCGCGGTCTGGCCAGCCTGATTGGCCTCAAGCCCGGCTACCGGCTGTTTACAGCCAATGCCCGCTTTCTCAGCATCGAACAGCAAAACCTGGCCCGCTATCAGGAACAGCCGCTTAGCCGCAGCCTGCTGGGTGTTGACCTGTGGCAGTGGCTGCAGCAGGCGGGCGGACGCGTGGCGCTGGTCGAAGCCGACCTGACGCGCCTGAATTTTATCCCGCTGGTCGAGGGTGCCCGTTACAGTGTCGAGTGGCTGCCCACCGGCCTGCAGGCCAGACCCCAGAACGACATAGCCCGCGAAGCCCTGAGCAACTGGGTGGAGTGAGACAGGCGCTAATGTTATGCTGCCAGCCTGCTTGTGAACGGACTTTTTACCAGGAATGACCAAACCATGAAACGTACCGCGCTGTTTATCTCTGATGGAACCGGAATCACCGCTGAAACCCTTGGCCAGAGTTTGCTGGCACAGTTTGACGGCATTGAGTTCCGCTATGTAACCCGCCCCTACATTGATACCGAAGACAAGGCACGGGCACTGCTAGACGAGATTGACGCCATTGCCAGAAGCGAGGATGGCCGCCCCATCGTGGTGGATACCATCATCAATACGCAAATTCGCGACATTCTGGAACAGGCCAATGCGTTCCGGGTTGATATTTTCGCCAGCTACCTGGGGCCGCTGGAAGAAGAACTGGCCATCCGTTCCACCTATTCGGTCGGCAAAGCGCACTCCATTGCCGGCAGCCGCAACTACATGGAGCGTATCGACGCCGTGCACTATGCGCTGGACAACGACGATGGTGGCCGCACCCGCCACTATGACAGCGCCGACATCATCCTGGTGGGCGTGTCCCGCTGTGGCAAGACACCCACCTGCCTGTACATGGCCATGCAGTACGGTATTCGTGCGGCCAACTACCCGCTGACCGAAGACGACATGGACAACATGCTGCAACTGCCCAAGGCGCTGCAGGAGCACCGCGACAAGCTGTTCGGACTGACCATTGACGTGGACCGCCTGGCGGCCATCCGCAACGAACGCAAGCCCAACAGCCGCTATTGCAGTTATACACAGTGCGAATATGAAGTGCGTGAAGTGGAAAACCTGTTTACCCGCGAAGGCATCAAGTTCATCAATACCACCCATTTCTCGGTAGAAGAAATCTCTGCCAAGATTCTGGTGGACAAGGGCATCGAACGCCGCTTCAAGTAGTCGTATGCGGGTTGAAACCAGGGTAAACAAAAATGCCGGTCAGTTGACCGGC
>CAZVDA010000026.1:0-14988 GCA_964625365.1 uncultured Thiopseudomonas sp.
TACGGTATCAAATCCATCGGTCAATGGATGTTCCGCGGTTTCAGGAAGATGTGACGTAATCAACGTGATAGCCCGATTTTGACAAAAATCGGTGAAAAATCATGAACCACGGGTGAAGGTCCCGATCACACCTTTGCGACGGACACTGTCTCCGCAGGTTGGAGACAACTTGGGATCGCAAAGCAAGACAGAAGCGACATACGGTAACGGTGCCCCTAGGAGGGGCGGATTGAGAACATATTTCCCGTCCACGGACGGTCTCGGACCCCTATCATGTGGGATCCGCAGTACTGCATCGGTTTGCAAATCCTGCAGTAACTTTTTCGGAGCAACGGGAGGGGGCACGCACCTTAATTATAAAACGCGCGCGAGCCATGGATTTTTGGCAAACTTCCGTGCCCCCTTGTGCCCCCGGCACAAAAATTGGCAATTTGCCATGGCAGGGAGGTGCCCGTTTTGACCATCAAGGCACCCACCAAGAAGGAGCTCCAATTACTCAAACTGCTCCTTTCCGGAAAGTCCACCAGAGGGTCGGCCAGACAGTTGAAGATCCCCGAGAGGAGCGCTTACAATATGGCCGAAAAACTCACCTATCTCGGGTTCATCAGACCGATCCCGGGAACGAGATCCCCCGTGATCTACGAGAAGGGCGATCTCGACTATTCCTTTATAGAAGGGAGATGCAAACTCGGCCAGGGCGCCGCAAAAGGTGCCCCCTCCCCCCTCCGCGAATTCCGTCAGGCACCCGACCCCGTGAGAGGTGTATCCACGGAGAAGGAATGTCCCGAGGGATTCGTCGAGGCACATGTGAACGGGAGTATGAGCTTCACCATCGTCCGCACGGGATCCTTCGACGACCCCCAGGTACCCGGTGTCGGATATGTGGGATTCTGGAAGAGGAAGGAGGTCATCCTCAACGGATCCGTGAATCGTTACGGTTCCATCAACATCAACGGACAGGATGTCGGGATAACCTACCGCAAAGGATCCCGTGGTTCGGAGACCTTCTCGTTCGCACCCAAGCGCATATTCCTGGATCCGAAGGAGTTCAGGTCCGAGGAGGAGGCGAAGGAGCTCTTCATCGACCGTGCTTTGAAAGTTGCCACCATCCTTAAGAACACGGGATGGGTCCTGACGGATCCCAAATTCGATGGCAACTCCACGTTCGAGTACGCCATCCGTAACTCTCCGCTTGTTCAATTCTTGGAGAAGGGACACGAGAAGGACAACGACATCATCATGGATGGAAGTCCGGGCTGTCCCGAGATCGAGATGACCAACCCCGATTGTTGGGATAAGGTCCAGATCTTCGCCAACCTGCCTACGCATGTAATGGAGGCGAAGGCACAGGCATCCGTCGCCATGACCGCCGCAGTCCAGGTGAGATCCGGATGTGCGAACGCCATCGCAAGACTGGATGCCATCGATCAGGTCCTCGGAAGGATAATCGATGTGCAGGACAGGACCGCACAGGCCATACTGAACAACACCGAGAACATCGTCAACATGGCACGCGACAGACCCTCCGGTGATGTACCGTACACACCGCAACCTCTCGGCAGGATGAGTCCGGAGGGATACCAATGACCTCCGACGGAAAGGACCGTGTCGTTGTTGATACGGGAATAATCATGGCTGTCATCGCATACAGGTCCAAGAGTCTGGTACCTGTTTTCGAGAAGGCGAGAAGTAAGGACGATCTGGTGATCTCCAACATCATCCTGATGCAGTGTGCTAGGCAGGCGAATAAGAGGAAATGCACCCTGTCCCGCGAGGAGATCATAGAGAAAGTGACCGAGCTCTGTCCGAACGTGGTCGAGATCGACGTGCTCCCACTGGAAGAACTCAGAAAGCACTATTCGATGAGGGACGATTCCGATCTGGAGATCCTGTACACTGCAGATGTCCTGGATGCCGATATCGTCGTGACGGGTGACAATGACTTCTTCGACGAGAAGAATCCTCCGAAGGGTGTGAAGGTCCGCTTCATGCGTCCGAGGGAATACCTGCAGGAGGATGACGAATGATTCCAAAGGTATTTATCGGCAGGAATCGTGGTAAGACGTGCCCGCAGAGAGCTTCCTCATCGGGGAAGTACGATCTTACAGGAGGAGTGGCATGGTGCGCCTCCCTCTGTGGGTCACTTCTCTTACCCTTATCGATCATTGTTCCATGTAAGGCAGGTTTTAAAAGTCCGTCCGAATACCGCACGGACGGTGACATTGGCGGATCCTCGATGCTGTCGATCCATTCCGATGGGCGTGCCTATCCTCTGCCGATGTCATCCGGAATCGGTCTGTGGAATATCAATCCGTCCGGCGGATGTTGTTCATTTGGAAGCGAGTCATGGAAGTCCTTCCCATTCCGCAGACCGTCCGTATTTCTCTTCAAGTCATCCGAGGGGGTGTCCGCATGATCCTCAACATCGTCATGTCCAACGGATGGACGGTTATGGTGAAGCGCGATGCTTCACAGATCTACGATGAGATCGTCTCCGGGGATGAGGAATACATCGAAGTGGAGGACATCAACGGAAGTCTCTACTGTCTGAACCACAGGTTCATCGTCTGCGCCAAGGTCAATGAGTACAGGAAGGGCAAGGGGGTGGACGAATGAACGGTCGTATCGTGTTGATCGACATCGCCACCTGTTGTCGGCCGATGATCGAAGTGATGAGGACGATCGAGATGATGAGGGCCGATCCCAAGTACGAGGGGTACGACATCTTCATCGACGGCGATATGTGCGCCGTGGTCGCGGAACCCAAACGGACTCCTATCAAAGGGAGGTCGATGTGATGGGCGACGACATCCTCAGACAGGGTAAGTCTGCGGTGATCTATGCCCGTGTCTCTACCAAGGGTCAGGCGGAATCCGGAGTGTCAATAGACACACAACTCAAAACCTGCCGTTCATGGTGCAGACAGAACGGAGTGGAGGTCGTCGGGGAGTTCCACGATGACGGTGTCTCCGGTACCACCAACGACCGTGACGATTTCGGAATGCTGATCGGTGCCGTCGTATCGAAACAGCCGCATTATCTCGTGGTGTACGATTCTTCCCGTTTGACACGCAAGGGTCCTGATGAGCTCAACCGTCTGAAGGCGGTTCTCGACATGTACAGGTGTGAGGCCATCTATGCGGGATACGGAGGACTGTCGGGGAACTCCCAGGCGGCCATGCACCTGGACACGTACAAATCAGCCACGGATTCTTTGTTCGTCAAGGAGCAGACCAAGAAGACCAGAGATTCGGTAGACAAGAACATCGCAGAAGGGAAGCACGTATCCCGTGCGGTCACCTTCGCATTCTCCGATGACATCCATCTGATGCCCGAAGGCAGGATCCTGAAGGAACCGAGGGAACATGAGAAGAAGGATCCCGAGGGAAGGATAGTCAAGACGGTCACTCAGGCGACCGTCGTCAAATCCGTATCCGATTTCTTCGCCCTTGTGGACAGGGGAGCTTCCATTGAGGTCATAGCAGAGATGTGGGGTATCGAACGTCACGCTCTTTCCAACGCGGTGAAGGGCAGGACATTCTGTCGCAGGGAGAGGTGCGACCTCCCCGATCGTACCGCTGAGTACAGGCAGAGACTGAAGGATGCCAAATCATCGGGAAGGGAGGATCTCGTCCTCCTCGAACAGTACCGTTCCGACATTCGCCGCAGGAAGACCAAGGAGAGGGAGCAGTGCCGCAGGAAAACGATGGAAGGAAGGGTTGATGGAGAACAGGGTTCCCCCATCCCCGAAAACCCCTTCAATCGTGATGGAAAAAAGGGGGTGGTATCGTGAATGGAAATTACGGTTCCCTCTTCTCCATCGGGATGGGACTTATTTCCACCATGTCACTCGGGATCCTTTCTCGGGATCCTCTCGATGATGTGTCCGTTCAGGAGGTGATTGGATGAAGTTCATCCAATGCCGCAGAGTTCCTGCTCCGCCCCTGTCGGAGGATGAAGCTGAAAGGCTATACGATTGGAAGCTTGTGGAATCTCCCGTTCCTCTGTCGGAGGGTGACTGCTTCTGCATATGCTGTCGCGGTACGATCCTGCCTGTGTTCTGTTCGTCGTCTGCCGGCAGGTATGCATTGAGGAGGATGAGTCCGGAGGAGATCCAATACTCCGCGGAGAACAGAGGTGATTCCCCATGGTTGTGATCTGTCCTTGTTGCGGGACCGGTCGGACAAGACTGTTCTTCAGAGACGGTGACACCAAGGCCGCGGGATACAGATGTGCATCGTGTTCTTGTTCGTTCATCATCCTGAGGGAAGGAACGATTCCGGAAGAGGACGACAGGGATCACGCAAGGGATGTGTGGCCATATTGAAACGTCTTCCTTAAAAGTGGCCTCTTGCTTCGTTGAAGTAAGCAAACAAAAACAGAGGCAAGAGGCCATGAACTACATAGGAATAGATGTACAAAAACGCATCAGTGCTGCCGTCGTCATCGATGATAACGAGAAGATTCTGGTGCAGTACGTGGATTTTGAAACCAACAACGAGATGCTGGATGAGATCTTGAAGAAGTATCCCGTTTGGGACACGACCGTCCTCATCGAGAACCTGACCGTCGCACATCGCGTCTACCATCACCTCACGAAGATGGGATACAACGTTCTGGTGATCCACACCGGGAACGGATGTGTGACGGAGATCGCCAGGAGCAAGTACAAGTGCGATCTGGCGGACGCCCAGAAACTGGCGGTCATCTGCAAGGACATCGTCACCGGAAGGCGCGAATACCGCATGACGCACATCTCCTCCGAGGAGGAGATGAAGGCAAAGGGTCTGTGCAGGGCCCTGAACGATTTCTCGGAACAGGTGACACGGATAAACCTCCAAATCCAGGAGTACATGAACCTCTGGGACCTCTCGCTTCCGGACGGATACAAGAGTTTCACGTCGAAGAAGGCGTTGAAGCATATGATCAACATGTCCGATCATCCGACCCTGGGGGTGTATGCGAAGCATATGATGTACCTCCAGGATGAGATCGAGACGATGAAGGTCCAATTGGAGAAACTGTATGAGGGGAATGACGGGATCACGATACTGAAATCCATCAAAGGGATCGGCATACAGACCGCAGCGACCATCTATTCCGCCATCGACGGGATAGAGAGGTTCGATTCCCCGGAGAAGCTCACATCGCATTTCGGTCTCGATCTGACCCGTAAGAGTTCCGGCGGTGTCGAGGGGCAACGTCATATATCGAAACAGGGAGACCCGATGGTGAGGAAGCTCCTGGCCAATGTCGTCAACAACATACCCAAGTTCTATCCGGAATCGGATATAGGGGACTTCTACAAACGTATGAAGGATAGGAAAGCATATTGGGATGCGGTGACGGCGACGATGAGGAAGACCGTCCACACGATATGGGCCATGCTGACGAGGATGGAGCCGTTCAGATGCAGGGGTTCCCGCGCATGATCTGTGGGAATCCGAAAGACGGGCACGTCGACCGACCCGCTTGCGCCGAGGGTCGGTCGTCTCAGCTCTGATTGATAATTGGGACAGTCACGTACCTTTGAAGGTTGGGACAATCGGAAGGTTCCGGAGGTTTGGACCACGGAAAGGTTTTGTCGGCTCCCGAAAGGGATGACCACGTTCAAGAAACTCAGGCATTGACCCCGGAACCAAGACCGATGTCGTTATGCAGGCTTTGACCGCGTGTTGGGAAAGAGGTATCCCGTAAGGTCCCCGTCGTCCCTGGTGCGTTTATAGTATCTTACCTAATATTTTTCAATAATTAAAACTATGCTGATGTATGACAAGGCCGGAGGCTATTCAGATCGTCAGACACGTCCCCTTGGACGAATTGAGGTCATTGGAAGCGGAATACGACAGACAGCTGGAATCATACGCATCGATCAAGAGGATGAGGGACAGGGTATGTTTCATCCGCATGCGTTACAACGGTTATTCGGTGGAGGAGGCTGCGGCCAACATCGGGTTCACAACCAAGACCGGTTACAACATCCAGGAATCATGGAATGAGCATGGGATGGAGGGGTTGAAACCCAATTTCAAGGGCGGTCCCAAATCCAGACTTACCGATGAACAGAAAGAGGGGATCAGGGAAGCTTTGAGACTGAATCCGATGTCGACGAAGGACGTCAGATTGTACATAATGGATGAATACGGCATCGAATACAGCGACAAACAGATCCATGTCATCCTCACGAAGATGGGATTTCATCATTCGAAACCATACCCCATCGATCATCGCCGTCCCGCAGATGCGGAGACGGTTTTAAAAAAAGACTCCAAGATGTTGTGGACAGTCTGAAAACCGAGGATTTTATCCTCGGTTTTCAGGATGAGTCCTCACCCCAGACCATTGCGAACACTGTTCGCAAATGGTGTCCCGAGAAACCAAGGATGATCAAGAACACGGACAAGATCAAGGCCAATTCTATGGGATTCTATGCCATCAGGGGAAGATCGGTCATAGAGTTCCCCCAACGTTCCAAAACGGATGACATGTGCATGTTCCTGGAATCCGTCAGAAGATGGAACGATGACCGTCCGATCGTGATGATAACGGACAACTGCAGCATACATCATTCCAAAAAGGTCCTCGCGATGGCAGAAACCCTGGACATCCACCTTGTTTTCCTTCCGCCATACTCTCCACGATTCAATCCGATCGAGTTCATCTGGAAGAGCCTGAAGAGATTGGTGTCCAAGACATTCTATCCGGACCTTGACCACATGACCAGGGATCTCGAGGAAGCCTTCATGGAGGCGGCCTCCTCCCGTTCGTATGCCGAAGGTTGGATCCATGTTTTTTATCCCAAATTATTGTAAATAGTTAGGTAAGATACTATAATACTCCAGAAATCTTGGATTCTACCTCGACGGAAAGCAGTTTGTCGCAGCTGACGAATGCATTGTTCTCCACAGTCTTCACACTACTGGGAATCAGAACACTTTTCAATGATCCGCATCCCATGAAGCAACCGGCTCCTATAGAATGAAGGTTTTCGGGCAAACATATCGATTCTATAGAGGTTAATGAGAAATCACATTCTCCCAACTATGTTAGAGTGGATGGAAGGACCACCGTCTTCAGATATCTGCAATTGTAGAACGCATAATCATCGATGGCCTTGACTCCCTCTCCGAACTCCAGATGAGAAGTGGTGATGTAGTCGGCCCCCTCAGGGAATCCGAAAAGGTTCGGCACGACCTCCAACGTTCCGGGAATCTTGAGGCTCTTTATGGAGAAACAGTTGTTGAATGCGCATGTATCCAGAATCCTCAATCCATTCAGAGGTGAGACATCCGTCAACTTCCTGCATAAGTCGAATGCCTCGGATTCTATTATCTCCACACCACCATCGAAATGCACATATTCAAGTGACCCACATGAACGGAATGCCCACTTGCCAACAAACGTTGCCTTTCCTGAGAACGTGACGGTCTTGAGATTGTCACAATCATCGAATGCCCTAGGATTGACATAGTCCAGATCCGATTCGATGACCGCAGTCTCCAGATTGTCGCAATCCGAGAAACTACCTCTCCCGATGGTGGTGACTCCGGGTTTGATCACAAGTGATTTGAACGGGAGGTCCGCCCAAGGAGCCACTGTGGAGGTGTATGGGTTCATCATACCGGTTCCCGGGGCCTTGAACGATATGGTCAGTTGAGACCCGTCGTACTCCTAGATGACCCCGTTACCGCATACGCCGCTAACTATGGCGGTAGGAGCCCACACAGCCTCGAATATCATGTCCGATGCCCCCATGGTCACGACGGAACCGGGAGAGTAAATGACACCGTTGCATTTCCAACCATCGAACCTGTGATCAGACAAGGTCCCGGAATAATCCTTGAGGGTGAATGCGTCTCCTTCCGCGACATCCTCTTGGGTCGGAGACGGCTTCGATCCGCCCATCACATCGTATGTGACATGATGTTTCGCAACATCTGAACGCATGACATACTTGGCTCCGACCTTCTCGAAGGTCTTCCCGGAGACATCATCAAAGGACTGGACCAGGGTCAGGCCGTCGGACTGATAGAACCTGTAGTTGAATATGATCTCCAGATTCTCGCCGGCACGACCATCGCCCAAACCATCGATGGACACCTCCGATCCGAAGGTTATCTCATCCAACAGGACATTGTAGAAGGCCCGCTCCCTGAACATGACACGGTCTGGTAGCTCCACAGATTTGAGGGATTGACAGTTGTAGAAGGCTTTTTCACGTATATCGTGGGCTGTAGAGGGAATCTTGATGGATTCCAATGCCGTACAGCCTTCGAACATCCTCTTTCCGATCGGATACATGTGCATCGGATGAAAGGAATGTCATCAATAAGGCCTATATGCAAGCCCTGCTGGATCTCCAAACGATTCCGGACGATGCGGCGATAGCCATCTACTGCGAGGCCTTTGATGCATCGTATGCGAACGGTATATTCGATCCGATCCTGTTCGAGAGGAGCTTCTCTGATTCTGTGAGTTCCTATCTGTCAGGAAATTCTCCTCAGTCCCTGATGACCATCCAGGATGCGCCCATGTCATCTGCTGTCCTGAAACTGGTTTGTATTGCCATGAATCGTTCAGGACACTTCTTTAAATTATAAACTAGTGATACTTTAAAAAGATTATACAAGTCGATTGTTTTGCAACTGTCCGACTTGAGTTGATAGTTCGAATACCCTATCTGATATAGTTTCAAAGGAAACATCGTGGCTAATTACTATGGTGATCCTTTTACCCCTAGATTCTGAAAGATACCTTAGTAGCGATTCCGTTCCGCCTTTATCCAAGCCTGTAGAGGGTTCATCCAATATCATGACACTGCTGTTCTTTCCGAGAACTTTCAATAGAATTACTCTCTGTTTCTGTCCTCCTGAAAGATTGTTAATTTTGACATCCCAATAATCACTGATTCTGAAATTCTCACCGAAGTACATGCCGTCTAGTTTCAACAGTTTTATCAGTCCTATTATTCCGTCCGGTTTCAGTTCAAGACTATCTCTGAGGTAATCTCCAACGGTTTGATCTGGATAGTTCGTGGTCTGTATCAAGGTGCTTATGCAATTCTCGCGAGCTGAATAAATATCCAGCTTCTGTATATCTATCCCATTGTACTCGACGATACCTTCGTTCAGATTTTGAAGTATACCCAATATGACATTTACAGAGGTTGTCTTTCCGACACCGTTAGGGCCCTTAATCAATGTTATTTCACCTTTTCTGAACGTGATATCGAGATTGTCAATCACATTGGCTGTTTTAGGATTGTATGCATACGACGCTTTACTAATGGATATGGTGTCGATATCTTCCACAGTGATGCTGCCGTTATTTTCCTCTTCGATATTCAGGATCTCCTCCATGCGTGTTTTCGAAGACTTATAGTCCTGAATCGATTTTCCAAGATTGAAGTAGTATTTGGTACATGCTAGCAAAGTGGTGAAGTAAGCATTCACAATAGTGAATTCACCTATGGACATATCTCCGTTTATTATCTGTATGCCACCGATCACCAATATGACCGATTGGAAGAGAACTGTGATTATCCCATCCAGTGATGTGAAAAGATAGGAGATTCTGTTAAATGATACCAACGATTTCAGATACTCTGCGAAAGACTTCCTTTCTGTATCTATACTTTTCTTGAAGGCCGCCTCCACCTTGATCTCATAGAGACGATCAATCTGTTCGAACATCGTTTTGGTATAGTGGTTGCTGCGTTCCTTGTATTCCCTATTCCTTTCAAACATCGGCTTCTTCAAAACGATATAACATACCAGATAAATCGGCAAGAACAGAAGTGAAATCAGAAATACTTCCAGATTGATAGTAGCTATGATTACCAGTATTATGATGAAAGTTATTCCCTTCAAAAATATGTTCATGAAGTTGTTTAGGAAGAATGAGAACATGGTGTTTAGGTCACCGGTCATCCTCTGTATCAGATATGCCGGACTGTACCTGGATGTGAACACATCATATGGAATCCTTTGTACATGACCAATAGCATCAGAAAGCATATCGAAGGATGTGTTGGCCGTCATCTCCGCTATGGACATGTTCACGAAATATGACGCTACAGCTCCAAGTATACCGATTATTATTATAACTGTTGCAAATTTCAGTATGTAATCCAGAGACCCAGAGCTTATTAGGATGTCTATGAAATTACCATTTAGATATGGAACAATGATTCCAGAAAGTGTTGTTAGTATAGAGAATGTGACTATCGATGCCAACCGTAATTTATACTTCTTCAAATACTCCCATACTTCGATATCCATACGATTCCTCTTTATATGTAGTATATGGAAATATCGCCTGACCGAGTTTCATCCTTGAGCGTTCCCGCCATTCTGATTTCTGATGATTTTAATAATTCACTGTTTTGTTCTAAAGCTGGAATGAGTATTGCATCTTTATTCAATGCTTCTTTCGACCTCTTCAAATCGGTTCCTACTTCATTCTTCGGACCCACAGTCATCGCACTCAGTGTAGCTATTTTTCCGCTTTTTAGACAATAGGCTGATATACTATCATCTGAAGCATCGACATGGATATAGTATTCTGCCTCATCAAGAATAATTGATTTTTCAATTTCGTCTGCCGTTGATTCCATATTATTTAAATACGGGTTTACATACATCAGTTCTATATGCATTTCAGATAAAATATAGGAACAATCCAATATAATCATCTCATCTTGATACAATTCTGGCATCCTTGTCAATCTACTTAGATTCATACTAACGAATTCCCAATTTGAAACACTATACCCGATGTGAACGATGGCCCCTCATGTCTTCTTTGGACGACCTTGAGGATTCTTGATCTCGGTGATACGCGGCATAAGGCCGAGATCCGTCAGGATCTGGCGGTCCTTGTCCGTGATCTTCCTGATCAGCCACACCCCTTTACCGTCCCTCACCATCGATGCGCGTCTCAGCTTCTTCATCGCATGGTTGTACGGTATCCCCTTGAGAAGCGGCACCCTGTCGAAGGCTTTCCTGAGACGGTGTGTCATGACCACGGACAGGAAATTGATGAATTCCGTCCCGACGACCGACCAGTCATCGTGGACCTTGGTCTGATCGAACATCAGGACGTCCTTGTAGAACCTGAACATGACCTCGATATCCCATCTCTCCTCGTAGGCTTTGTAGGCGGTCTCCGGTTCCATCTCCACATCGGACATGAACACGATGGAACCGAACTCCTTGCGGAGTTCGCTCAGTTCGTGAGGATCGTAATCATCGTGTTTGGAGATCCATGTGCTCTCCTCCTCGGACGCCCTCTGGGCGTCCCTGTAGGAGTACAGGAACTTCCCGTCGTGCATGCGTTCCTTCCTGGATGCCAACCCCTTCCGGTTCGGAACATTGGAATTGTAGTCGTACATCCTGTATTTCGCGATGCAGTTCGCATCGCGTTTGAGGGGTATCAGGAAATGAAGGTCCGGACGGGAATCGAAGACCTTCTTCGCGGCGGTATAGCTGAACCCCTTGTCCGCTATGATGATCCCCCTGTTCACGTCGTTGGTCTCGATGAAATCGCTCAGTGCGGAGATGTCCACGGTGTTCTCGGGATACGCTTTGCTGCATACGGGTTCCCCCGTCTCGATATCGAAGGCGTAGATGACCGAGATGTCCCTGGTCCCTTTCTTCAGGGCCTTCCTGGAATAGTCTGAGAACGTGTTCACGTCGCTCTCGTTCGATTTCAGTGTGCCGTCTATTCCCAGATGATGTGTCACGTCCACTTTTCCGGCCCTTGCCGTCATGAATCCGGTGATCCTGGAGCATGTCCTGCCCAATTGGTTGATGTGTTCGCAGACCGTGTTCTTCGACAGGGCGGCACCGGGGTAGCGTATCGAAAGCCAGGTGTCGTTGTAGGTATCCTGGAGCTCATAGTCGTTGACGTCCGGTTCGACGGTCCTCAGGATGGCCATGAGGTAGGACCTCATGGCCTCGTCCTCGTTGTACAGACCTCTGAGATCGGTGAGTATGTCCTGTGACAGGTTGCAGCACAGCTCGACATCCGCCCATCTCCTGAAGTCGCATTCGCTCACGGCCATTCCCGGAAGCTCTACGTCTTCGACGTAGACCCCGTCGATTATGTGCCCGATGGTGGGGCCGTCGATGGGGATCTTCCGTCCATTGACGCTCTTGCATCCGATCCTCTGTTTCACGGCGTACTTGTCCTTGTTCCTACCGTACGATATGACTACGGTGTTCTTCGGTCTGGGGACCTTTCTGATCTCTTCCGGGACGGCCATTTGATCTATGATAGTATAGTGTTATATACTATATAATACCTTGTTTAACACACTATACTTATAAAATAAAAACAGGAAAACACCTCTTTTCCAGTCACGAAGTTGAATCGTTAAGCGAAAGAATCGAAGAACCCTGGCCAATAGATGACCGGAAGATAATCGAAAAACCTGGATCCTCGTAAGAAATGATTGAAATGATGGCTTTCAATCCAGAAAATATAGTATTTCACATTGGGAAACTGTTAGTTGAAGTAATTTTAAATATGTCAAATAGGATTTAAAACTATGGACGAAGAAACGTATATACCTCCAGAGATAATCAACGAAGACAATGGTGTTCGCCCCATGGCATTTATAGCTCCGGTTTTGGTAGCACCAGGAATATTTTACACGGTAGGTGCAGTGGTTCAGGCTGTTGCCGTGTTTGAACTTGCTGTTGGTTTAGCGGTTGCTGCAGCTGTTGGAGCTACAGTATACGTAGGTGGCGGCAGTGAGTCCTGTGATGAATGAGCTGTTTCGAGGAACCATGGATATCGAAGTTCCAAATTTCGGATTTGTAAACATATCTGAGGATTATTCAATAAGATATCTTCAGAGTACAATTACATTTTGGAAAGAAACTGCGAGTGGAGTTGTGGTTAGAACAAGATTCAGAGGTACATTGGAGTCTTTCTTCAACCCGACTGCTTCGGCGATTCTTGAAAAGATTAAGGAATGCAAAACCATATCCATAGGAAAACTTGTTGATTTCGTAACTAGCAAGTATAATCTTGAATGTAGAATTGCTGTTTGCAAGGATGTAGTATGCTGTCTATATGACCTATGGAAATTAGTGATTATAGAATGGGTTGATAATAATCCATTTCAATTGATAGAAGTGGTTGAAAACCATGAAATCCTGCATGCAACTCACGATAACACGAGAGAAATTATACAGAATATGAAAGGGTGTGATGTATATTCTGATCCCAGTGTTGGTTTATGTTATACCCGTACTACATTAATATCTCTGATTCTGAGTAATTCTATAGATATATATTGTATCAGAAGAAGAGGATTGATTTGTGCAACACTAGCTATAGCAGGCGATGATTATTCCGAGATATTATTTATCTCCGGCAATGGGAATGATGTTTCGATGATAATGCATGATTTAGTTGCATTGGGGTTAAAAAAACATTTCCTATTAAAGATGTTGAGACATGGAGACAGTCCGATTCTGAAAAGCTGTGATTTCAAATTCTGTGGTACGCTTAAGGAAGAATTGAAAGACGGAGACGTTGATGTTTATGTTCATTAAACATAGGATTAGAAGTACAATAATCTTATTTCTGATCTGGCTATCTGTGCCAGCATTATACGTATATGCATCATTGAATGACTATGCAGATTCTTTTACACTGATTTTATTTTTCATGAGTACAACATTCATGATTTTCGGCCTCATTTTTTACATGGGTAATGCTCAGATTATTGCCGGTTTTAATTCGATGTCTTCGAATGAGTTAAAAGAATATGACATGGAGAGGGTTTCAGTCATTTCTGGGTTATGTTGGTTTTCGATGTCTTTGATTGTATTTCATGGAGCCATGTTGATTTCTGTAATGATCGGAGAGATAGTTTCCGTTTTATTTTCGATAATCGTGATATTGATCGGAATGGTGATTTGGTCTATTTCCATATCATGTAAAAGGTTTTGTAAAGGGGAGAATTGAATGAGTATACCGACTTTTTCTGCGTCTTTAGACATTACACGGAAGTGTAATTTACGGTGCAGACATTGTTTTAATTATAGTGGTGACAGCTATATTCATGAGGAATTAAGTGATGAGTTTTTATTGAGTCTTCCAGAGCAATTTAGGGGATTGCCTGTAGAGTCTTTATGTTTGTGTGGTGGGGAACCATTACTGAGGTATCAGCTTATCCCGTCTTTGATCCAGAAATTTAAGAAAGTTGGGATAATGGACGTCAATTTAACAACAAATGGGATTTTGGTGACTCGTGAGATTGCGAAGGAATTGAAAAATGCAGGGGTCGGAAATGTCCAAGTTAGTCTCGATGGCGAAAAAGATGAACACAATTGGTTAAGAAACAACGACTGTGCGTATGATGGTGCGATACGTGCAATAAAATATTTACTGGAAGAAGGGATCAATGTTAGCGTCGCATGTACACCTACAAGGAAGAATATCGATTCTATAGTGGAGGAGATGGATCGTCTTAATTTGATGGGCGTTTCGATGTTTCGCATGCAGCCCATTATGTTCCTGGGTCGTGCAAAGGGAATAACAGACTATTATCTTTCAGCTTCAGAATATACTGTATTTTCAATGAAATTAGCGAAAACGATCAAGGAAAAACAATATGGGATGGTAGTAGAGTGGGGTGACCCCACTATGCATTTGTATTATTTAGCTGAGGGTAAAGATTCAAAACTCGTATCTATTAATACATATGGCGAGATACTCCTTTCCCCATATTTGCCGATATCTTTCGGTAATGTCAAGAAGCACACGTTCAAGGAATATATTGATCATGGTTTGAGATCAATATGCAGTGAGTCTGAGATATTAAGGGATGTTTTTAAAAAGTTCGGATGTGTAATTACTAATCAGAACTCGAATACAGGTTACCCGGAGTTATATAAAGATGATATCGAAGAGAAGATGAAACTGTTGGTGGTAAATCGATGATCGAATTATTATCTCCTAATGATTGTGAAT